>JABDJB010000079.1 GCA_013003425.1 Gammaproteobacteria bacterium
GCCGCAGGCGACACGCAGGTCATCACGGTGACCGCTGACATCGCCCGCGCCCGCCACGCAACTCCGCAGGGAACACCGGGCGTCTCGACCGAAAACGAAACGCAGGACCTGGACGATGATGGCAACATCATCTTTAACGCCTGCACCGGGGCGGCTGGTGACAGCAAGGACTGCTGGGTATTCGCCGACATCGCGCTGTTGTCGTCTGATCCGTCCGTACCGGATGTGTCAATGCCGCTGGCGGCGCGCAGCACCGGTGACTCGGACGGCGATGGCGTGAAGGACCTGGTCGACAACTGCCCGACAGTTGCCAATGCCGCGCAGGACGAAACGCCCGACAGCGATGCTGACGGCGTGCCGGATATCTGTGACAACTGCCTGGGCGAAGAGAACCCGTCGCAGTGCGATACCAACAACGATGGTTTCGGGAACCACTGCGATGCCGACCTGGACAATAATGGTCTGGCCAACACCTTTGATCTTGCGATCATGCGCGAGCAGTTTGGTCTCGGTGGCTCCAATGATGCTGACCTGAACTGCGACGGAATCGTCAACACTTTCGACCTGACGATCATGCGTGAGAAGTTCGGGCTTGCGCCGGGCCCCAGTTCATTCAATCCGTAAGGGAAAAGGGCCGGGCTCTTTTATGGAGCCCGGCCTTTTGTTTCCTTGTATTTAACAGAACGCAGCCAACAGGAGGCCAAGGCTTAAGCTAGAATAGACAGCCATGAAAAACGTTACTCCACTGCTTGCCCTTTTCCTGCTGGCCGCCTCAACCGGCGGTGCCGCTCCCGAGGGCAAGCGGGCACCCGGCAGCCTGACCCAGCCCTTCAATCTCGGGGTGGCGGCAGTTGATGTCACCCTGTCATTCGATGATGTCCAGAATCTCAACCTGGTTAGCGCAGGGCTTGCAGCTCTGGTGATTAACCCCGTCGACCCGCTGTTGCTGGGGCGCCTGCCGGGCCTGGTGAGCATTCCGGCTGCGTTTCCAATCAAGGTCGACATATCGCCGCCACCCGTGCCGCTGACCGGTCTTGAGTTCAACGGCATCGCCACGGTCGAGCTCTATACAACCGACCTCAGCTACACACCGGGAACCCGGCTGCGGCTGTTTTCCGCGCACGACGGTGGCGACTTCGTCGACATCACCCGCGAGGCCAGCGCCGGCAGCTACCGCGTGCGTGGTTCGCAGGGTGAGTTTTCCGAATTCATGATAGTGGAAGACAACCGTGACAGCGCCGACGTGGTCAACGCCAAGTTCGTACGCCTGTCCGCCTTGCTGACCGCCAGCGCGGGCGTCATAAACGCCACTCTTTACGGCACGCTCACTACCGAACTGGCCAACGCGCAGTCGAGCTGGGCGGCGGATGACGTTGACGCGGCGAAGACCGCTATCACCGCTTTTAACACGGCGCTTGCCGGCGCAGGCCCTGCGGAAATTCCGCAGACGTGGCGCTCGATACAGGATGTAGACAATATCGCCGGTCGTTTGCAGTCCATCGCCGACACGCTGCTGTACTCACTCGAAGATGCACGTGATACCGATCTTGATGGCGTGTATGACTGGGCCGATAACTGCACCCAGGTGACGAACCCCAGCCAGTGCGACACTGACAACGATGGTTTCGGCAATCACTGCGACGCCGACCTGAACAATGACAACACCGTCAACACGTTCGACCTCGCCGAGATGCGCGAAGCATTCGGCACCTCAGGCAGCACCGCGGCTGATCTGAATTGCGACAACGTCGTCAATACCTTCGACCTGGTATACATGCGGCAGGGTTTCGGCCAGGCACCCGGGCCGGCTGCGCCGTAGTCAGGAAAGCAGGCCGTGGCGTGCGGCGTAGCGCACCAGCCCGGCGGTGTTGTGCACCTTCAGCTTGTCGATTACGCGGGCGCGATGGTTCTCGGCCGTTTTCGGGCTGATATCCAGGTCACGCGCAATTTCCTTCGTGGTCTTGCCTTCGATAACCTGGTGGAACACTTCCCGCTCGCGCGGCGTTAATGCGCCGTAAGGATCTTCCGGATGCGAATCGGGCTTGCTGTACTGGTCGGCCAGCGCGCGCGCCGCCTGTGGCCCGAAATAGGCCTGGCCGGAATACAGCGTTTTCACGGCGGTGATCAGGTCGGCAGAGGCAGTGTCCTTGACCAGGTAACCGGAAGCACCGGCGCGGACGATCGGGATGATGTATTCGTCTTCGTCGTGCACCGTCAGCACCATAATGCGCGTGGCCGGCAGGGCTTCATGTACGCGACGCACCGCTTCGAGGCCGCTGAGCTTTGGCATCGTCAGGTCGAAGATGGCCACGTCGGGCCGCGCCTCCAGCGCTTTTTTCACCGCTTCGAGGCCGTCTGCGGCCTGGGCCACAACGGTACAGACGCCACCTTCCTGCAGCAGGCTGACCAGCCCTTCGCGGACTATCGTGTGATCGTCGGCAATCATTACCCGGATCGGGCGCAGCTCCGTCATGCAGTTCCTTGGGCGCTATGGCTTCAGGTCAAGGGTACAGTTAATTCTACAACGGTGCCGCTACCGGGGGTCGAATTGATGCGCAACTGCCCGCCAAACAGCTCCACGCGATCACGCATGCCGCGCAATCCGGCGCTCTGCGGGTTGTCCGACGCCTGTAGTGCCGCCCTGACGTCGAAGCCCGCGCCATCGTCCTCGATGCGGGCCCGCAGGTAGTCTCCAGGCGTGTCGACAATGACCCGGGCCTCGGGCGCATTGCCATGCTTGACTACATTGGTCAGCGATTCCTGCACGATGCGGAATACCAGCGTCTCGACATCCGGTTCGAAGCGGGCTTCGCCCACGTCGCAGTCGACGTTGATCTGCAGCGTGGTGCGCTGGTTGAGCGTGCGCGCCAGCCAGCTCAGGGCTGCTTCAAGCCCGAGGTCGTCCAGCACGGCCGGTCGCAGCAGCCGCGAGAGCTCACGCGTATCGTCAAGTGCGGTGGATACCAGCTCGACCGAATCGCTTAACCCTTCAACCAGATCCGGGTCGGCCTTTTCGTAGCGAATGTGCAGCCGGCCCAGCTGGTTTTTCAGCGCCGTCAGGGTCTGCCCGATACCATCGTGCAGCTCGCGCGCGAGGCGACGACGTTCTTCTTCCTGCACCATCCACACCGCCTTGGCAACGCGGCGGAAACGACGTTCGTCATCCAGCAGCCGCTGGAACAGCGCCTGGTTTTCGCGCGTCATCAGCTCGACCCGGCGACTGATCTCGCCGATTGCCTGCTCGGCGTCAAATTGTGTGCTGTTGTCTTCTTTAGTTGCCATCAACCAGTGCCTCGTCCTGCAGGCCTGCCGCCTGCGCTCGTTCATCCAGGTAAGCCAGCGCCTCGGGGGGCGCGTTCTTCCGTAAACGGGCGTAACCCGTATTGGCCAGCGCGCTTTGCCGGGCGGCCGCCTCGTTACGGTTCTGGGCAGCGAATATCTGTGCTGCAAGCGCCCTCATCTGATAAGAATCAGCAAAGGGCTCATGTGTATCGAGTAACGCCAGCAGTTGGTCAGCAACAGGGCCTGCGCTGGCGGCGCCATCACGCTGTACAGTCGCACGCGCCAGGCTGTGCAAAGCGCGTAACTGCAAACCGGCGTAACCGTCGCGGCCAGCCGCGCTGACGACTTCGCCGGCCAGCTGTGTCGCGGTTTCCACTTCGTTATTTGTCAGTGCCTGTTGTGCCAGCGCAAGCCGGGCACGCAATACCGCTGCGGTACCGCCGCTGCGCTGTGCCAGCGCCAGCGACTCCTGCAGCAGCTGGCGACTCAGCGGGCCGTTGAGCGAAGCGCGCAGCCGCTGGTGATCGGCCTGTTGCTCGAGGTTTGGTGATTCTTCCAGCCAGCGCCCGACGGCCTCGAGCTGTTCACCGGCCTCATCGTGCAGACCGATGTCGATAAGCACGGCGGCACGGCGCAGGCCGAACTCGCTCAGTCCGCGGGTATCGTTCAGCGACTGCAGAATTTTTATCGCCTCGTCCAGCTGCTCCAGCCCGGCGCTGTAACGTCCCTGGGTTGTGGCAATGTGACCGAGGTAACCATTCGAGACGGCTTCGGCATTGGGATAATCGAGTTCACGGCTAATCGTCAACGCATCGATGAACGCCTTGATTGCGTCATCCCAGTCGGCTCGTGCGGTGTAAAGAAGACCCAGGCTCTGCAGTGCCTGCATCTCGGCATCCGGGTTACCCAGCTCCAGCGCCTCGTCCAGCGCGCGCTCCCAGTAGATGCGGGCGTTGTCCAGTTCACCCAGCATGTAATAGGCAAAGCCGACGTTGTTGTAACTTTCGGTCAGCGCGCGACGGTCACCAAGCGATTCACGGATTTTCAGGGCTTCGCGGTATTGCGCCAGCGCGGCGTTGTAGTTGCCGGCCTCCTCTTCCACTGTGCCGATGGTATTGGTGAATGCCGCCAGCCCGGCCTGGTCACCCAGTTTGTTGCTGACCTGCACCGCCTGCTCCAGGCTCGCGCGCGCGGCATCAAAATTGCCGGCTATCATTTCCAGCCGGGCAAGGTTATTCAGCGACGTTGCCATGCCGCGCTGGTCGCCGATCCGACCGCGCAGCTCAGCGGCTTTTTCGTAGTTCTCGCGTGCCGCTTCAGTTTCGCCGATACGACCGTAGGCTATACCCATCGCGTTGTAGGCATTGCCTTTGCCGTAGTCATTCTTCAGCCGGTTCTGGATAACCAGATCGCGAACCAGGTACTCGTCGATAGCACGGCGACTGTCGCCTGACTGGATAGCGTATTTGCCGCGCAGGAACCAGGCGCGCGGATGATTGGGATCGTCGGCTACAACTGACTGCAGTATTTGCCCGGCGTCGTCGAAACGACCTTCACCACCGTAGGCTTCGGCCAGCGCCATACGCGCTGGAATGTCGGCCGGATAGCTTTCTATGAGCTGCACCAGCAATTCGCGACTGCGGGCAAAATCTCCGGCGAGAGCCGCCTGCAGCGCGCTGATCTGCAGGCCGGTGCGGGTGTCGGTATCGCTGGTTTGTTCTGCAGCGCGCACTATTGCCTGGTTGGCGCGTTCGGAAAAGCCGGCCAGGTCATAGGCATCGGCGAGATGAAACCAGGCCAGTGCAAACCCGGGGTCGGCGGCAACGGCAGCTTCCAGCTGCGGAATTGCGTTTGCAGTATCGGCCTGGTTCAGCGCCTGGCGACCGCGCGACCAGGCTTCCAGTGCAACCGGCGAACTGGACAGCTGTGGCTCAACACCGCCCGCCGCTGTCACGGCAAGTTTGTCCGGCAGTCGTTGCGCCAGCCCGGCAATCAAGTCGTTCGGTGAGCTGGTCGCTGCTGTAGCCTCTATCGCTGAGCGGCGCCCCGAGGTGCCGTGCCATACGCTGGCATCGACACGCAGGGTGTCGCCCGCCTGGCGCAGCGCGCCGCTGATTATGCGGTCGGCACTGAGCAATTCGGCCAGCTGTAGTGCGGCACGCTGGTCGAGTGTGGTCGGGTCGAGACGCAGGTCATTCAGCGTATCGCTGATACGTGAAGTGTCGATGAGCTCGATGCCGGGTGACTCGGCGAAATACGCGGCCAGCATGTCGCCCAGCCCGCCGGCAATCCACTGCAGTTCGTCCCTGCCGGTGTCGTTAGCCAGCGGCAGTACCGCCATTCTCAGCCCGTTTCCGGCTTCGTCCTGCTGCAGCAACGGACGGCCAAACCAGACCAGTGCGGCCAGCGCCACCAATCCGGCTCCGATACCGATACCGCGAACCGCCGCTTTTGGCAGCCGGCGGCTGAGTGGCTTTTGCGAACGCAGCGCCTGTGCCAGTTCCGCAGCAGTTGCAAAGCGGTCGTCCGGGTCGCGCGCCAGGCAGCGATAGATAATGCGTCGCAACCAGCCTGGCACACTCTTGCCGGTTGTAGCGATGTCGCGGGGCTGGCCCACGGTACGCTGGGCGATGAGCTCTTCGATGGTGCCACTGCGAAACGGCAGTTCGCCGCTGAGCATTTCGTACAGCATCAGCCCGAGTGCGTAGATATCAGTACGCCCGTCGATGTCCTCGCCACGGGCCTGCTCCGGCGCAAGGTAATCCGGGCTGCCAACGATCATGCCCGAGCGGGTCAGGTTGGAGGCGTGCAATGAGCGCGCCACGCCAAAATCGGAAATAAACGCATGACCATCGTTATCGAGCAGGATATTGCCCGGTTTCAGGTCACGGTGAATCACACCCTTGCTGTGTGCGGCATGCAGGCCGTCGGCAATTTCCGCCGTGATATTCGCTGCGGTTACGGCATCCAGTGCGCCATCGGATTCCAGCACGTCACGCAGTGAGCGACCGCTGACAAGGTCCATGGTGATGAAGTGCAGGTCGCCGTCCTGGCCGATGTCGTGAATCCGCACCACGTTCGGGTGTGAAACTTCACGTGCCAGCAACAGCTCGCGCTCAAAACGCTCGAGCAGCGCCTGGTCGGGTGCGCGCTCGGGGCGCAGAACCTTTATGGCCACTTCGACGTTCAGGCGTTCATCGCGGGCGCGGTACACCAGGCCCATGCCGCCGGCGCCGATCGGGCCGGCAATACGGTAGCGATCGGCCAGCAGCCGGTCTTTTTTCAGCAGGGTGGCCGCACCAATGCTGGTGCGCGTGGCACTGTCGTCACCCCGTGGCGGGTCGTCGTGCATCAGCTCGCTTCAGCAATGGTCGACCATCTCAGGTTATCGCCATCGTCGCGCCCGCCATGCGCGTCGACGGGATGGCGGTAGCCGGCGAGGCTGCCCTGCCAGCGTTCGAGCTTGTCGACGTCTATTTCGCCGTGACGCAGGATCGAATTGATGTCGATGATTTCCTTGTCGAGCTGGGCCACGGCCAGCGCTGTCGACGCATGGCCAATCAGCCCGTCGAGTATTTCCAGGTCGAGGTCAGTCAATACCTTGGCGACATCCTGGCTGTCGGCGTAGATCATCCCGATGGTCCTGTCCAGCAGCGTCATGGGCAAACATACCAGTGCCGCTATGTGGCCGGCCAGTATGCTGGGGCGATCGGCCAGCGGGATGAACTGCTGGACGTCCATCGACACCACGTTTTTACCGCTTTGCAGGGCATGGTTTACAGCGCCGACGCTGCCACGAAACGCGGCTGCCTCGTCGCCTTCGACCCCGGCGGTGGCAATGATTTCCATGTCGCCATCGGCGCGCGCCAGCATGGCGAAGCCACGCCGCAGGCCGGTCAGCTGCAGCGTGGAGCTGAGCAGTTTTTTCAGCAGCGATTCGACTCCGGCCGAGGGGCTTAAGGAGCGGCGCAGCTCGACCGACGTCTGGAAGCGGCGCCGGTGACGTGACGCGTCGGCGTCGGCCTGTGCCTCGGTGCGCAACTCGAATTTGACCAGCAATTCACCGAGAGACAGCCAGCCATCGGTTTCCAGTGCTGCGGTTTCGATCGCGGCGCCATCGACGGCAACGCCGTTCTTGCTTTGCAGATCGGCGATATGCCAGCAGCTGCCTTCCCAGGTCATGCGGGCGTGGTTGCGCGATGCCTCTGCACTGGGGATAACAATGTCACTGTCGCTGCCACGTCCGAGCACGTAGGCGCGATTGGGATCCAGGTAGACCTGGCGCGCAGGGGCGTCGTTGAAGTACAGCGTCAGCCGTGCACGCACAGTGCAGTCCGGCTTAAGGCAGGTCGTTGGCGAGCAGGCTCAGGCTGTAACGCAGCGAGGACGCTGCCGCGCGCAGCTGCCCGTCCAGGTTGATAATGTCGTCGCGAGCGCGCCACAGGTTGGGGATCGCGCCACCGGCGTTTTGTCGCACCATCGCGGAAAAAGCATCGAGCTCGCGTATGGCGCTGACTTCGTCACCGGCATCGTAGGCGGTGCGCGCCCCAGCCAGCGTGTTGGCGAGCTGGCTGTGCAGGCTGTTGTTCACCAGTGACTGGTTGCTGTTGAGTATGTTTTCCACGCGATCGAATTTGGAGTCGATGACAGCGCCAATCTGGCGCAGGTCGGCGACGATCATGAATTCGCAAAACTCGCCCTGGCTGCCACGCACGCGGTAGCTGCCGCTGCTGGCGCGGTCGGTAATGTCTTCGAAGGAACCGCCGTCATCGGCAACAAACAGCCGGAACGGGCTGCCCACCGAGTAACCGAGGTTGTGGGTGTGCAGGCTGACGGTAGCGACACCGAGAAACGACAGCGTGCCTTCATTAGGCGGCTCGATTGTCAGCAGCAATGGAAAGGCTGCGGGGACCGACACCAGTGTGCCGGGCAGGCGCGACAACAGCGCGGGGTCGAGCGGGTCGATCAGGTCGGCTGACAGGCCTATCGATGAAACGTCCAGACCACTGGCCTGTTCGAAGGCCACGGTGACGTCGGCTTCCACGCCGTTAGCCAGTTCGACCGTTGCCCGGATTTCATTGCCGTAAACATTGAGATCGGCAATACCGTCGCCCCAGGCGTAGCTGGCGGCGAAAGCGGCAAGCGCCGCGATTGGCAGGCGGGACATGGTCACTGGGGTAACTCCGGCGGGATATGCATTTATCGACAAGCTTATGATTGCACAGTAATTGAAGTACTGATGTGAGGCAACTCACAGCCTTGTTTGCCGCAGGCATTATGTTGGCGTTGCGTCATTCCGCTGTTTGTTGCATCGCACATCCGCAGGTTCTCTTTGTGTTGTCGCTTGTTGCGAAAAAACCCCGCCGGAATATCCGGCGGGGTTGTCAGCGAGAGCCGGGTGATAAAGCCGGTCAGACGGCTTTCTTCCGCGAGAAACCCAGCATCGAGCCCAGACCGGTGAGCATCAGCCACACTGCGGCCGGGACCGGTACATTTGCTGTGACCGCCAGGTCGTAAAAGTTGGTTGGAACGCAACCCGAGCCACCGCTGCCCGCGCCCGGCGCAAAGCAGTTGGGAAATGTCGCCGATCCGTAGGGTTGATTAATTCCGAAGAGGACCGCTTGCGCAGCGTTGAGCGTGACATTGAGTGTGCCGACCAGTACAAAGCCGTCCTGGGTGCCCGTGGTGCCGCCATAGCCGGAGCCCGCGAAATCATCGAACTGGATGCCTTCCCAGCCGTTGGCGGTCTGCGCGCCACTAAGCGTTTGCTCACTGGCGGTGAAATCGGCGCTCCACACCCAGCTCAGGCTCTGGACGTTGGTCGTATCAAACATGACGTCAAAACCGCCACCCTGGACCGCCTGGTTACGGAAGTCCATCCACACGCCGACGCCGAATGACAGGCCGGTGTCGGCGGCG
>JABDJB010000080.1 GCA_013003425.1 Gammaproteobacteria bacterium
GTCGGCAAAGATCTGGAGTCGCAGCTGCTGCCGTTCTGCCGCCACTTCACTCAGGTGCCGACGCAGCGGGCCCGGCAGAAAGGGCCGCTTTTCGAACACGAAATCCAGCGTCGCCTCGAATTCTTCCCGGCTGGCCGGAATCAGCGGATGGTCGCCACCGCCCAGCAACATGCTTTCCATGTCGCTGACCTCGTCAGCAGTTACCCCGCCCGGGGCCAGCAGCCACAGGCTCTGCACCCGCTGCGGGTAACGCGCGGACAAGACTGCAGCAATCGCGCCGCCCATCGAACTGCCACCAAGGTGAAACTGCTGCAGACCGAGCGCGTCAGCGAAAGCAGCCACCCGCTGTGCCTGAGCATCAATTGAGTAATCCAGCTGCGGGTCACGGGTGCTGGCGCCAAAGCCAGGCAAATCTGGCGCGATAACACGAAACTTGTCAGTCAGGTGCCGTGCCACGCGGGTCCAGTGATCTTTGTCAGCGGTGAATCCGTGCAGCAGCAATAACGGCTCACCCTCATCGCTGTCGGTGTAGCTGTAGCGGATACCGTCGACTTCGATCTCGCGCGTATGCAGACCGGCAAGCGCCCGCTCGGCGTCCATTGCCAGCTGGTACGCCGCCCCCGGAAACAGGAACACCGCGAGCAGGTCAGCGGCGACCAGCACCGCCACGACAATCAGTATTTTCTTCAGCATGTGCGCAATTGTACGTGCCTTTACCAGACTGGTGTAGCAACCTGTCGAACCGGCCCGGCTGGTTTGACTCCTTCTACCCTGCCACCCACCACCAGCCGCGACGCTGGTCACCACACGGCACCCGCCAAATGCCGCAACCAGCAGGCTTCATAACGGTAACAGTGCGGCGGGAAAGAAGACGGAGTTTGCCGGCGCCGACTTGTCGGAGGCGCCGGTGAATAGCGTCTTGTAAGACCGCCGCTAACCCTTGTTCCAAGGCAGTCGCGGCTGGAAGCCGCTCCCACCAGAGCCGGTTGAAAGCAGTCGGGGCTGAAACCGCCCCTATTGGTTGCTTGCGCGGCCGGCCGTTGCGGCGCTGACGGCTGCGGCGATGGCGGTCCCGACTTCGGCGGTCGAGCCGCCCTCGCTGCCGCGTGCCAGGTCGGGAGTGACGATACCCGCCTCGATCGTTGCGGCGACGGCCGCTTCGACGGCAGCCGCTTCCGGCTCCATGTTCAGCGAGTGACGCAGCAGCATGGCGGCGCTGAGTATCGAGGCGCAGGGATTGGCGACACCCCGACCGGCAATATCCGGCGCCGAACCGTGGATGGGCTCATAAACGCCGGGCCCGCCGTCACCCAGCGAAGCGGATGGCAACAACCCCATCGAACCGGCCAGCATGGACGCTTCATCGGTGAGGATATCGCCGAACATGTTTTCCGTAACTATCACATCGAAATCACGCGGCCGCTGAAGTAGATGCATGGCAGCTGCGTCGACCAGCAATGTCTCCAGCTCAAGACTCGCAAATTCCTCGGCAACTATGCGATCGGTCGTCGCGCGCCACAGCCGCGAGGTTGCCAGCACGTTGGCCTTGTCGACTGACGTCAGCTTGCCGCGGCGCTTCTGCGCCAGCCGGGCGGCCAGCCGCACGACGCGTTCGATTTCCGGCAGCGTGTATTCGCACAGATCGCTCGCTGCGGTTTCACTTTGCGTCTTGGCGCCAAAATAAATACCGCCGGTGAGCTCACGCACGAACAGGATATCGACACCGTGCAACAGCTCAGGTTTTAGCGGCGATGCGTCGAGCACCTGTGGATGCGGTGCCAGTGGTCGCAGGTTGGCGTACAGCTCCAGACCCTGGCGCAGACCCAGCAAGCCCTGTTCCGGTCGCACTGCCGCGGACGGATCGTCCCATTGCGGCCCGCCAACGGCACCGAGCAGGACGCCGGCCGACTCGCGGCACAGCTGCAGCGTCGGATCTGGCAGCGGCGCTTCACCGGCTTCGATCGCCGCGCCGCCTATCAGCGCTTCACGGAACTCAAAGTGATGGCCGTAACGGCTGGCGACCGCGTCGAGCACGCGCACCGCTTCGGCAGTAACTTCCCGGCCGACACCGTCACCCGGCAGGACCGTTATCAGGGCGTGCAATGATGCGCCCTTTCGTAATCGTTAATGGCTTTTTCCTGGCTCAACAGGTGGCCAAGCGGGTCGACGCCATACAGCAGGCAATAACGGGCAAAATCGTCGATGGCAAACTCGCACCTGCGTCCGTCAGGCAACTGCAGTTGTCGATGGCCAATGTCGATGGTTACCTCCGCGCCGGGATTTTCAAACAGCCACTGCTGTGTCGCCGTATCGACCTCAACCGGAACGATGCCGTTTTTCAGCGCATTGGAGCGAAAAATATCTGCAATAGTCGTGCTGATCACGGCCCGAAAGCCGAAATCGCGCAGCGCCCATGCCGCGTGTTCGCGTGACGAGCCGCAGCCAAAGTTGTCACCAGCCACCAGCACCTCGCAACCGCCTGCCTCCGGCCGGTTGAGTACAAAATCGGGTTTTGGGCTGCCGTCACTATCAAAGCGCCAGTCCGAAAATGCGTGCTGGCCCAGGCCGGCGCTTTCGGTAGTGGTCAGAAAACGCGCCGGGATGATCTGGTCTGTATCGATATCGGCGTTGGGTAACACCACGGTCTTCGAAGTCAGCTGTGTCAGCGGTTCAATGGGGTTCATCGGAGGTACTCGCGCGGGTCGCTGATTTTGCCGGCAACGGCAGCCGCAGCGGCGGTTAGCGGGCTGGCCAGCAGCGTGCGCGCCCCGGCGCCCTGCCTGCCTTCGAAGTTGCGGTTGCTGGTGCTCACCGCGTACTGGCCGGCGGCAACGCGATCGCCGTTCATCGCAATACACATCGAGCAGCCGGATTCACGCCACTCGGCGCCGGCGTCGGTAAATACGCGGTCGAGCCCTTCTGATTCGGCCTGACGCTTGATGTCCTGGGAGCCGGGGACCACCAGCATGCGTACGCCATCGGCAACGCGGCGACCGGCCAGCACCGTGGCAACATCGCGCAGATCGCTCAGGCGGCCATTGGTACAGCTACCCACAAAGACCACATCAACCGGACGGCCGATCAGCGCTTCGCCGGGATTCAGCCCCATGTAGTCCAGCGCGCGGCGCATACCGGTGTCGCCGTTGGCCTGCGGCACGCGACCGGTTATTGGCAGCACCATGCCCGGGTTGGTGCCGTAAGTCAGCATCGGTTCCAGCGCCGCGGCGTCGATGTCGATCTCGCGGTCGAACTCGGCGCCCGCCTCAGTCGGCAATTCACGCCAGTTCGCCAAGGCATGGTCCCACTGCACACCGGTCGGCGTCATCGGCCGACCGGCCAGGTATTCGAATGTCGTATCATCGGGCGCGATCAACCCGGCACGGGCGCCGGCCTCGATCGACATATTGCAGACGGTCATACGCTGCTCCATGTCGAGACCGGCAATGGCCGCGCCGCGATACTCAATGACATGCCCGGTACCACCACCAACGCCCAGCTTGCCGATAATCGCCAGCACCAGGTCTTTCGCCGACACGCCGGCCGCGGACCGCCCGGAAACATTTACCGCCAGCGTCCTGGGCTTGCGCTGCAGCAGGCACTGGGTCGCAAGCACATGCGCCACTTCGGTGGTGCCAATTCCAAACGCCAGCGCGCCAAACGCACCGTGCGTGCTGGTGTGGCTGTCGCCGCACACAATAGTGCTGCCCGGCTGGGTTGCCCCAAGCTCCGGCCCCATCACGTGCACGATGCCGCGCTGCTTGCTGTCCAGATCATGCAGCTCGATGCCAAAGTCGCGGCAGTTTTTTTGCAGCATGTTGATCTGGTCGCGTGCCGGCCCGGCTGGCAGTCCGCCATAAAGAACATCCGCCCGGGTCGGCGTGGAATGATCCATCGTCGCGAGCGTGCGCTCCGGCCGCCGCACCGTAAGACCACGGTTGCGTAGCGCAGCGAACGCCTGCGGTGAAGTGACCTCGTGGACCAGGTGCAGATCTACGTACAGGATCGCCGGCGTCTCATCACTCTCTGGGACCACCTCGTGCT
>JABDJB010000081.1 GCA_013003425.1 Gammaproteobacteria bacterium
CCCACCGAGCACGAAGGCACTGCCGCGATGGTATGAATCAGGAGCCGGCGGCGGAAGAGGGTGCGCCAGCGGGCGCGCCGCCGCCGTTGTTTATCATGACGTCCTGGCCAGGCCGCAGTCGCTCGGCACCACGAATCACGACAGTGTCGCCGACCTGGATATCGCCGGCGATGGCAATCATCTCGCCTGCACCAACGCCAGGCTGCACCGGTACGCGTTCGGCCTTGTTCTCGCTATTGACGCGAAATACTGCTGCACCGTCAGCGCGCAGCACCAGCGCGTCGCGCGGCACGGCAAGTACCTCCTGGTACGCTGCCGTCGGCACCTGCACCCGTACACTCTCGCCCACGATCCAGGCATCTGCCGGTACGTCAATGCGCATCTCGAACATGTGGGTGCGCGCATCGCCGTAGGGAACAACGGCCCTGATGATGCCGCTGCCGCTGGTGCGCTCGCTGGCAACGGCAATCGAAGCGCCTTCCTCGAGAAAACTCACGGCGCTAAGCGGGGCGCGAGCCACCACTTCGAGGCGATCGAGGTTGATCAGGCGCACGACGTCACCACCAATGCTGGCGCGCTCTCCAGTATTGACGAAACGTTCGGTGACCCGCCCGGAAAAAGGCGCACGCACTGCGGACTTGTACAAACCGATCTCGATCTGCGCCAGCCGCGCCTGCGCAACGCGCAGCTCGCTGCGGGCAATGCTGAGGTCAGACTCGGTCTGGTCCAGCTGGCTGCGGGCAGCGTTGTTTTGTGCGGCCAGCTTGCGCAGACGGGAAACTTCGCGCTGCAGGAAGGCGATTCGCGACCGTGCGCTTGAGACCAGTCCTTCGTTCTCTGCCTTTTGCTGCAACAATAACGCGTCTTCCATTTTTGCAACGACGTCACCGGAAGCGACGCGATCGCCGATTTCGGCGATCGTCACGATTAGTCCGGCGACTTCAGCTGAAAGCCTCGCATCGTCGCGACTGATGACAGTCCCGGAGACCTGTACCTGTGGCGCCAACTGCCTCATCTCTGCCTTGGCAACGGCGACCGGCGCAGGAAAGCCGCCGCCCTGCGCATGCGCCGTACCGGCAGCCAGCGCGAACGCCATAGTCAAAATTCCAAACTTCAATTTCATCCTCCGTCTCCGCGCACCCGGTCTGACAGGCCGCCGCCGGCGCCCGCAGCTGCTGGCGCGGGTTGTTCCAGACCAAAAAGCCGGCCGAGACGCGCCAGCAAATCATCAAGGAAAGTCGCGCGTAGCAGGCTGGGTAGCAGCACCAGTGTGAACACCGTACTCACGCTGAGGCCGCCGACGATAACGGCAGCCAGTCCGCGATACAACTCGGTGCCGGGCCCGGGAATCAGCAGCAGCGGCAGCATGCCGAACAGGCTTGTCAGCGTGCTCATCAGAATTGGTCGCAGGCGGATCCGTACCGCGCCGCGCACCGCATCGTCGCGTGATGATCCGCCGCGTTCAAAGGCGCGTGTCTGGTGCACCAGCAGGATCGCGTTGTTCACCACCAGGCCGAGCAGCGTGATAAAGCCGATCATCGTCAGCAGGTCCATTGGCTGATAGCTGCCAAGCTGGCCCGTGAAAGCCTTGCCAATCCACTCCAGCAGCGAACCGTCGCGTCGCTGGAAGGCAAGCAGCGTGTTGGTCATGTGCAGGCCCAGAACGCCACCTACTGTTGCCAGCGGCAGCGCCAGCACGACCAGTAAACCATCCTTGAAAGAGCGGAACAGGGCGCAGATCAGCAGGTACAGAATCGCGACAGCGAGCAGCAGGCTGTTGCGCATGTTTTCCAGCGCGATGCGCAGGTTGTCAGCGCTGCCGTAGTAGCTGACCTCGCCGTCCTCCGGCAGGATATTCAATATCACCGGCTCGACTTTTTCTTTCAGCGTGTCGATCGACTCCTGCAGCGACATGTCTTCCGGCGGGGTGATTTGCAGCGTGATTGCCCGGCGCCGGTCGACCCGCCTGATCTGGTCAGGCCCGACGGTACGCGACATTTTTGCCAGCTCACTCAACGGCACTACGCCCAGTTGCGGCGTCGCCAGTGGCATTGCCTCGAGTTCCTCGGGTGTCAGCCAGGGCGCCGCGCGCAGGACGATGTCGCGGCGTCGGTCGCCATCGAAATAATCACCAACGTAAAGGCCGTCGCCGAGGGAGCGAATGATCCGGGCCATCGTCTGCCGGTTCCAGCCGGCCTCGACGATCAGGCGCTCGTCGGGTACGAACCGTAATTCCGGTTCGGCCAGTTCCAGTCCCGGATCGGGGCGCACCTGGGCGCCGGGCAGAGCCTGCATCGTGACCCCGAACGCCGCCTGTGCCGCGGACAGCATGGCGTCGAGGTCGCGGCTCTGGATATTGAGCTCTATGCCGCGACCAGCGCCGACATTGCTGAATATGCCGCGCCGCGAGGCAAAGGCCATGGTGTCAGGAAAGCCGCGCAGCACCTGCCCGTTGAGTGCCGCGACTGCCTGCTCAACCGGGTCGTCCGCAAACATCTGGCCAAACTGGCACAGCGAGCGCCTGACCGCGCTGAGGACAAAAACCGGATCCTCCGGCGGCTGGCAGGGCTGGGTGACACGCGCACCCATGAAGCCGAAGCGACCGAACACACCAAGGAAGTACATGTCGAGGCTGGGTTCCTGCTCGCCGTTGATGTAAGGCATCAGGCGTTGGTCGACAACCTTTGCGAATTCCTTTTCGGCCGTATCGACGCTCTGGCCCGGCGGCGGGATGATGAAACCAAAAACAAAGTTCTGCTTGCCGGTTGGCAGGTAGTCGGGTTTTGGCAACAGCAGCAGGCTGAGGCCGATTGCCGCCGAGAACAGGCCAATAAACCAGACGGTGCGTCGCAGCGGCGTAGCGGTCAACTTCATGATCAGGTTGGTGCCGCCTTCCCACCAGTTGGTATGAGGGTCGACCAGCTCGGTATTGCGCAGCCAGGTTCGCGCAGCAGTGGGGATAACGGTTACGGCGATTATCAGCGAAATCACGACGGCCGTTGCCAGGGTGAATGCCAGGTCGGCAAACAGCTGACCGGAGACGTCTTTAAGAAAGATGATCGGGAGAAAGATCGCGACCGTCGTCGCCGTCGAAGCAAGTAACGCACCCCACACCTGGGTCGCACCATGCTCGGAAGCAACCGGGCCGGACTCGCCCTGTTCGCGCAGCCGTACGATGTTCTCCAGAACAATAATGGCCGAATCGAGCACCATGCCCATGGCGAAGGCGAGGCCGGCCAGCGAAATGATATTTAGTGTCCTGCCGCTGATCTCCAGCGCGGTAAATGCAACGAACAGGGAGATTGGAATGGCCAGGGCAACCACCAGCGTGGCCCTGAACTTGCGCATGAACCACCACAGGATGGTTACGGCCAGGCCAATGCCGATGAGCAGGTTTGTGCGCAGCATGCTGACAGAGTCATCGATGTAGACGGTCTCGTCGTAGACCTGCTGGATGCGCATGCCGGCGCGCGTCACCGGACCATTATTGAGCTCCTCCACAGCGATCTTGAGCTCATCCATGACTTGCAGCACGTTTACGCCAACCTCGGCCTGCGCATTGAAAGCAATCGACGCGCCACCGTTCTGGCTGAGAATGCCGCCACGGTCGACCAGCGTACGCTCGACCGTTGCGATATCGCGCAGCCGCACCGGACTGCCGTCGCGCCACGCCAGCACCATGTTGGAAAAATCATCCAACGCGTATTTGCCGGCATAGCGCACGGTGTAGTTGCGCCGGCCGACTTCGCTGGAGCCGGCCGAGATATCCACGTTGTTGCCGGTGAGCGTTGCCAGGGTGGGAATGTCGATGTTGTAAGCGGCGGCGCGATAAGGGTCGAATGTAATTCGAATTTCACTCGGCCGGCCGCCATAGACATCGGAATTGGCGATACCGGCGACCCTTTCGACGCGCGGCTGGATGACTTCCTCAACAAAGTCCTGCTGCTCTGACATATTGATATCAGTGCGATCGGCCAGTGGCCGTATGGCAAACCAGGCGATGGCGTTACCGAATTGCCCGCGGCCGGCATAGATTATTGGCTCGGTAACGTCAGGCGGGTAATTGGCGACCCGGTTCAACCGGTTCATAACCTCGATGAGCGCGCGTTCCAGCGGCATGTCCACTTCGAAGGTGATGGAGATGCTGGCAGAACCACTGGAAGCGCTGGCTTCCATCTTGCGGGCTCCGGGCAGGCCGCGCAGCGCATCTTCCTGAGGTTCGAGTATCTCTGCCTCGACTTCCTCCGGGGCCGCAGCGCGCCAGCCGGTGTTGATCTGGATCAGCGGGCGCTCGATATTTGGAATCATCTGCACCGGCAGCCGGAACAGGCTGACGACACCGAACAGCAGCACGAGCAGGATCGCGGCGACGACCGCGACCGGGTTGGATAGGGCCAGACGTGTCAGATTCAAGCGGGATCTCCTCCGTACAGCCCGTCATTGTAGCTTTATTCTGTAACGATGCACTGCCGCGCGGCCTGTCTGATATGAGATCATTGCGGGCCTGAAAGGTTGCAGTGAACATGGCAAAAGCGCGATTCAAGGTCTGTGCAGCAACGGATGCCGACGCCGCGGAGGTCCGGGCGCTGGTATTTCCCATCATGGAGGAGTTCGGCCTCGGGCTGGCACCGGCCGGTGCTGATGCTGATCTTTACAAGATTGAGGCAAGCTACCAGGCTCGTGGGGGCTGGCTGGACCTGGTCAGATCCGACGACCAGCTGGTAGGTACGGTCGGCATGTACCCGCTGGACGATCACACCATCGAGTTACGCAAGATGTACCTGCGCGCTGACCAGCGTGGCAGCGGGCTGGGTAAGGCGCTGTTGGCGCGCTCGATTCGCAGGGCGGCGGCTGCCGGATACGGCGAAATCGTGCTGGAAACCGCCACCGTGCTGAAAGCTGCCATCGGCCTTTATCGCAGTTTCGGGTTTGAACGCGACGACGGTAACCGGCCGGGTTGTGGCAAGCAGTCCTGCGACCAGGTCTGGCGGTTGCGTCTGGACCAGTTCCAGCTGCCGCAAATCGAGACACCACACCTGGAGGAATGCGCATGAGATCTATGCTGTGGCTTGCATTGTTGCTGGCGGGATGTGCCGCTACGGGTAATGGTCCGGCCGCGGACGCCAATCGTGCAATTGCTGCCGATGCGCCAGGCAGCGAGGTCTGGCTGGGCCGTCTGCAGCGTGGCAGTAACTGGGCAATCAAAGGCCTGAAAAATATTTCGACGCGGCAGGGCTACGACAACCAGCCGGGATTTGTCGCCAACAGCAGCGGCGTCTATTACACATCGATTCGCGATGGTGAACAGGCAGACATATATCTGTACGAGCCGGCGGTCGGTGGCCGTCATCGTCATACAGCGACGCCGCAGAGCGAGTTCTCCGCCCAGGCGATGCCGCTTGGGCAGGGTTTTTCTGTTGTCAGGGTTGAACAGGACGGCAGTCAGGGGCTGTGGAGTTATGCCGGTGGCAGACCGTTCAACCTGTTGGCCAACGTTACCAACGTCGGTTATTACACCTGGCTCGATCCCCAGACTGTGGCCGTCTTCCAGGTGACCGAGCCGCCACAACTGGCGATTGCGACGGTGCCCAACGGCTCGCTGGAGACCGTCCGTGCCGTGCCTGGCCGGTCGCTGCACCGTCTGCCCGGGACTGGTGACCTGACGTTTGTCGACAAGACCGATGCGGATGCCTGGTGGATAAGCCGCTACGAACGGGCGACTCGCAGAATCAGCCGGATCGCTCCGGCGTTGCCGGACAGCGAAGATTTTGCCTGGACCCCGGACGGGCAGTTGCTGATGGCAAGCGGCCGGAAGATTTTTGTCTGGCGTGATGAATGGCAGCTGGTTGCGGACCTGGGCGATACCGTGGCGGGGAAGATCACCCGCATTACGGTCGCACCTGACGGCAGGCAGATCGCACTGGCAGCTGCCGAGGGTGGCGGCGGTTGAGCGCATTACTCGAACATACCGGTGGCTGTCACTGTGGTGCCGTGCGTTTTGTCGCAAAGGCGCCGGCTGATGCGGTGGTGCAGACGTGCAATTGTTCGATTTGCAGCATGACCGGTTTTGTACACCTGATTGTGCCGGCGGCGCGTTTTCACCTGCTCGAGGGTGAGGATGCCCTGACGACCTATACATTTAACACCGGTGTGGCAAAACACATGTTCTGCCGGCTTTGCGGTATCAAGTCGTTTTACGTGCCGCGATCAAATCCCGACGGTTACAGCATCAACGTCAACTGTATCGACAGCGATACTACTGCGGGCTTCAACAAGGAAAATTTCGACGGGCGCAACTGGGAGCAGAACGCCGCTGGTCTGCGCCACCTGAGCGAGGATTAGTCTGCCGGCGGTCTGGATTCCCGCACCACCCGGTCAAGCGCCGAATCAACAGCCTGTCGTGCCGATGCGGTAATACCGCCCTTGCGATACTGCTCGGCGATCAGCGCTTCAATGCGATCGACAGCCTCATCAATGCCGCTGCCGCCACCGTAGTTACCAAACAGGTTTATCCATACATCGGTCCGCCGGCCCAGCGACAGCAGGTTGTAAAATCGGTTACCGCCGGTCACCAGGTCAGCCAGCGTCAGGAAAAAAGAAAGCGGGGACAAAATAAGGTCACGCATGCCATCGGCAAACAGCTTGACCTGGAAGACGGCAGCGTCGCGGATGAGCTGCCAGCGTCCCGGGCTGGTATCGCCACTGCTTTGTTCGGTCATGACGCTGTAGCGCTTTGTCCTGCAAGCATCAGTCGGGTCTCAATGACGGTATCCGGATTGAGCGACATGCTTTCGATGCCCTGTTCCATCAACCACTGCGCAAGGTCCGGGTGGTCCGACGGACCCTGGCCGCAGATGCCAATGTACTTGTTGCGCTTCTTGCAGGCCTTGATCGCCATCGACAGCAGTGCCTTGACGGCGTCGTCGCGCTCATCGAACAGGTCGGCGACCAGCCCGGAATCACGGTCCAGACCGAGAGTGAGCTGGGTCAGGTCGTTGGAGCCGATAGAAAAACCGTCGAAGTGATCGAGGAACTTGTCGGCCAGCAGGGCATTCGACGGCAGTTCGCACATCATGATGATTTTCAGCCCGTTCTCGCCGCGACGCAGGCCGTTTTTTGCCAGGGCATCGATTACTGCCTTTGCCTCGGAAACTGTGCGTACAAACGGCACCATGAGCTGCAGGTTGCTCAACTGCATCTCGTCACGCACCTTGCGCAGGGCGCGGCATTCGAGTTCGAAGCAATCAGCGAAGGAGCTGTCGACGAAGCGCGAAGCGCCACGAAAACCCAGCATCGGGTTTTCTTCGTGCGGTTCGTATTTGCTGCCACCGATAAGGTTGGCGTACTCGTTCGATTTAAAGTCAGACAGCCGCACGATGACGGGCTCGGGGGCAAACGCCGCGGTGATGGTCGCCACACCCTCGGTCAGTCGCTCGATAAAGAAACTGACCGGGTCGCGGTAGCCGGCCATCTGATGACGGATGGTTTCCTGCAGCGAGTCATCGAGACGGTCGAACTCCAGCAGTGCCTTGGGGTGTACCCCTATCATCCGGTTAATAATGAACTCGAGCCGCGCCAGGCCGATGCCGTTGTGGGGCAACGAAGCAAAATCGAAAGCCCGGTCAGGGTTGCCGACGTTCATCATTATCTTGGTGGGCAGCTGCGGTATGTTGTCCAGCTCGATCTGCTCATGCTCAAAGTCGAGCTGGCCGGAATAGACCTTGCCGGTGTCACCCTCGGCGCACGAGACGGTTACCTCGGCAGCATCGGCAACAGCCATAGTGGCGTCGCCGGTTCCAACGACCGCCGGTATCCCCAGTTCGCGCGCGATGATGGCGGCATGGCAGGTGCGGCCACCACGGTTGGTCACGATGGCTGCGGCGCGTTTCATAATGGGTTCCCAGTCCGGGTCGGTCATGTCGGTTACCAGCACGTCACCGGGTTGGACCCGGTCCATTTCTGCCGGTCCGTTGACGATACGCGCCATACCCTTGCCGATGCGGTGGCCTATGCTGCGGCCGGTAGTCAAAACCTTGCCGTGCTGCTTCAGCGTGAAGCGCTCGAGTGTCTGGCCCTGGTGACGGCTCTTTACCGTTTCCGGGCGGGCCTGGACGATATAGAGCTTGCCGTCGATGCCGTCCCGGGCCCATTCGATATCCATGGGACGCTTGTAATGATCCTCGATGACCACGGCGAGATGGGCCAGTTCCTGTACGTCAGCATCGTCGATACAAAACTGCTGACGCTCTGCTTCCGGCACGTCAACTGTTTTTACCGGCTCGTCGCCTGAGTCGCAGTACACCATGCGGATAGCCTTCTGGCCGAGGTTGCGTCGCAGGATGCCGTTGCATTTGCTGCGCACAGCGGGCTTGTAGACGTAGAATTCATCGGGATTGACGGCGCCCTGCACAACAGTCTCGCCCAGCCCGTAAGCTGCGGTAATGAAGACGGCGTCGCGAAATCCCGATTCAGTATCAAGGGTGAACATGACACCGCTGGCACCAATATCGCTGCGCACCATACGCTGCACGCCGGCCGACAGCGCCACTTCGTGGTGCTCGAAGCCGTGGTGCTCACGGTACGAGATGGCACGGTCATTAAACAGCGAGGCAAAAACCTCCCTGACTGCCAACAGCACGTTGTCCAGGCCTTTGACGTTCAGGAAGGTTTCCTGCTGCCCGGCAAACGAGGCTTCCGGCAGATCCTCAGCGGTTGCGGAACTGCGTACCGCAAACGAAACATCGGCGCCGGCATGCTCCTGCCAGGCGGAGCCAATTTCTTCGACCAGCCGCTGCGGTAACTCGCTGGCCATGACCCAGCCGCGAATTTTCTTGCCGGTTGCCGCAAGCTGGCCGACATCACTGACGTCCAGCTTGTCCAGCTCGGCGCGGATTCGGGCATCCAGCCCGTCCTGCGCGAGGAAATCGCGATACGCGTCGGCCGTTGTGGCAAATCCGGTGGGAACCCTGATGCCGACCGCCGCCAATGCGGAGATCATTTCCCCCAGCGAGGCATTCTTGCCACCGACCTGGGGTACGTCATTCATGCCGAGTTTCTCAAAGGGTATGATGTAGTCGCTCAAGGTCGCTCCCATAACTTAATGAGCCAGTTGGTGACATTGTGATACGAACAGTATGAACAGACGCACTGTTTTTTTCGTTTCCGATCAGACGGGGATTACCGCTGAAACGCTGGGCCGCAGCCTGCTCACGCAGTTCGATGCGCTCGATTTCAGGCAGGTGACTTTGCCATTTATCTCTACTGAAGACAAGGCGATGGAGGCCGTCAGGCGGATCAAGTTGACCGCACAGGTCGAGGGGCGCCGGCCGGTTGTGTTTGCCACCTTCGCGAGCGGTGAACTGGGCGACCTGATCCGCCAAAGCGGCGCGTTATTTCTGGATTTTTTTGACGCGTTTATCGAGCCGCTGGAAAAGGAATTTGAAACCCGCTCTTCGCATACGATCGGCCGTACACATGGCGTGTCCGGCGACGAATCCTACCAGCGCCGGATTGACGCGATGAACTTTGCGCTGTCTACGGACGATGGCACGGGTATGCGTAGCTATGAGGAAGCAGAGGTAATTCTCATTGGCGTTTCACGCACCGGCAAGACACCAACCTGCATTTACCTGGCACTGCATTACGGTGTGTATGCGGCGAATTATCCACTCACCGACGAGGACTTCGAGATGTCGGGTCTGCCAAAGACAGTGCAGCGATACCGCAACAAGCTGTTCGGATTGACCATCGACGCAGACCAGCTGCGTCGCATTCGTGAGGAGCGCCGCCCCGACAGTCGTTACGCATCAATGCAACAGATAAATTTCGAGTTGCGTGAATCGATGGCAATGTTCCGGCGTAACGGAATATCCTATGCCGACACGACTGACAGTTCGATCGAGGAAATATCCAGTACTATCCTCGATACCATGGAAATAGACCGCGCCGATCGCCGCTAGTGATGCTACAGGCCGGTGGAGTGTGAACTCCGTCGCAGAATTTACCGCACGCTTGCCGCACAGTGCTTATTGACCATAAATGGCCGGGCCGGTGACCTTGCATGCGTGTGGTATAGTGATTTTCAGTGGATTTACAGACATTAAGCGTACGCAAATCAGACAGCGCAGTGGTGTTGCCGAGGGCAACAAGACCGCTGAGTTTTGCTGGTCTGATGACCCTGTACGAAAGCAATTATGTTCGTCTTGGCTGGCTGGTACCGGAGTTGCCGGAGCAGGGCAGCAGCCTGGTTTCACGGCCCGGAACGGACATGCCGCTGCATCTGTCGGTGCAGGAAGTCGCACGTTACACGACCACATTGCGCCTCACCTATTACTTCAGGGACGGCGGCGCGCTGATTGCCGATCCGGATCTGCTGGTGCGGGTTTACCACGATGCCGGGCTGGTCGAGGCGATGGCCTGCAGTCACGAGCACCGGCACGAATTACTGCGTGCCTACCCGACCGGTCGTGGCAGCGAGCTGGAGCGGCGCTGGGTTCGCAACATGATGCTCAACAAATGGTTGGAGTATTGTGCGGACCAGGGTCACTCCTTCAGTCGCGACTGACACCAGGCACCGTCGAGGGAGTACTCCAAAGTGGGAATTAGCCAGACAGTGGGCCTTAACCCCGGCGACGAAGTTCCGGCAAAGACGACCGAGGAAGATCGTCTACTCAACCTGTTCTGGAACCGCGCTGAGCTCAAGAAAGAATTTTCCAACCTGCGTGATGATCGCGATCACCTGATCGAGCGCCTGCAGGAGCAGGAAAAGCAGACAGAGCGCGAACGCAAGCGTATGCGCGATATGGAGAAGCTGCTCGCCAACCCCGATTCGGGTTACCGCGCGATCGTTTACTTCCAGCTGCGTGCATTGTGGGGCAAATGCCACCGCCAGCTGGAGAAGTTTTGCGACCAGCTGAAAAAGCAGCAGCAGGACCGTGAGCGCAAGCGCCAGATCATGGAGTTCAACCAGGAACGACAGAAGCGCCTGCAGGAAATCAATGGTCGCATTGTTTCGACCAAGGCAGAGGCAGATGACATGAAAAATGTCATTGCCGGGTTCGAGCGCCAGCGTGACAACCTGCGTGGCTTCTGGAATTACTTCAAGCGGCGCAATATGCAGGCGACTGTCGACGAGCACAAGACAAAGCTGGCTGCGATCCGGTCTCGCCTGGAAGACCTGTTCGACCGCCGCATCAAGATCGAAAGTGAGCCATGGCCCGAGTACCCGGGGCTTGGTATTTCCGGCAAGCGCGCCATCAACGTAGCCATGCTCGCCTTGTCGCAGCATCTGTTTGTGCAGCTGTCAGACGGCACCGTTGCCAACCTGGCCCGCACTGCCAAGCACAAGAAAGTGCAGGATGTCGATTATGGCACGCGCTCGGACTGCGAGTACAAGATGAAAAAGATTGACGAGCTGGCCAATGCGCTGATGTCCAACCGCAACTATGCGGATGAGCTGCGCGCTCGCACCGACATGCTGAACAAGCAGGTGGAGTTCAAGAGCAACACGGAGACTGTGCCGGCAGCGACCTCAGTTGCACGGCTGGCCTCGGCCGTTCCCGGATTCGACCCGGGACGTACCGTTGCATCGATTCCGCTGGAGATAAATGTGCTGGCGGACGACTACTGGGATATCCAGAAGCTGCTGATGAAGTAACGCAGCCGGCTTGTCATCAGTTACGAGAAGGGGCCGCAGAGGCCCCTTTTCTGTTTATTTGATTGCAGCAGGCGTGGAGCCGGACGTGCCTCTTGCGGTACTGAGTACCTTGCGCCACCAGCGGGCGAGCCCGTCAAACCAGACGTAAACCGTTGGCACCACCAGCAGCGAGGTGATGGTAGAGAATGCCAGCCCGCCGATAATGGCACGTGCCATCGGGTAGTAGGGTGGCCCACCGCCACCGATCTGCGTATTGCCAACGGCTAACGGCATCAGCCCGAGGATGGTTGTAGCCACCGTCATCAGGATCGGACGCAGTCTGTCACGCGCACCCTGCAGTATGGCCTCGTGCCTGGTGTGTCCTTCGCGACGCAGGTTATTGATGTGGTCGATCAGCACGATGCCGTTATTAACCACAACGCCGATAAGGATCATGATGCCGATCGAAGCCATGAAGGAAAACGTGGTGCCGGTGATCAGGAAAAACCAGAACACGCCGAATATTGACAGCGCAATAGAGGTAACGATCGAAATCGGGTAAAGCGACGATTCGAACAGCGCCGCCATAACAATAAAGATAAGCATTATGCCAAGCAGGATATTTACTGCCATGATCTGCTGGGTTTCGTCGTTGCGATCAAAGCCGCGGCCGAATTTCCACGAGTAGCCCGGTGGTAACTCAAACTCTTCCATCAACGATTTTATTTCTGGTCGTACCTCGTCCATGGTTGTATCGTCGAGGTTTGCGTTGATAATGACGGCAGTCTGTCGGTCGACCCGCGTGATTTGACGCGCACCGCGCGTTACATGGAATGACGCAACGCTGCCCAGCGTAATGCGTTCGCCGGCGCCGCTCCACAGCGGCAGATTGGCCAGATCCTCGATGGTCTGCCGGTCGTTTTCCCTGAAAGCCAGCCGCACGTCGACCTCACCTTCGGCGCCGCGAAATTCCCGCAGGTTGTCACCACGCATGGCAATGCCGACGGAGGTCGCCACCTCGCCGGCCGTCAGGCCGACCCTGCTGGCCCGTTCACGGTCAACAATGACCTGTACTTCGTTTTCGCCGTTGGCCATATCGGCACGAATGCCTTCCAGGCCATCAACGGAGCGCAATATGCGTGTCACATCCTGTGCGATCACTGCCAGTTGCTCGGTCGAGTCCCCGCTGATCTGCAGGCTGAAGCCTTCGCCGCCGCCTTCCTGGTCGAAATCGAAACTCGGCTTGCCGATGATTATCTCGGGCAGATTTTCTTCGACAAACTCGATAACATCTTCGGTGCTTATAGTCGCGTCTTCGCGTTCGGTCAGCAGGATAGTCGACTCGGCCCGGCCTGGTTCGAAGTAGCTGTATACTGCGACGATATCCAGCTTTTCACGATTGTCGTAAAGGAAGCCCTCGACCTTGTAGACAGCTTTCTCCACTTCATCCAGCGGGTGCTGGTTCTCGATATGGAATGGCAGGAATAACCGTCGTGCCGCGGCCTGCGGGAAGGTCTCGAATTCGACGAGTTTGCCCGGAAACGCGATGCTCAGCCCGATGACCGCACTGCCACTGGCAACGATCAGGACGATGCCGAGCAGCGTCCACCAACGATGATGCAAGGTCCAGTCCAGCAGGTCGGCATACCCGTGCGACAACCGGGCCATCAGCGACCCGGTACGCGGTACGGGCGGGGAAGGCACCCTGGCGGCCAGCATTGGCACCAGCGTCTGGGCAATGACCAGCGAAGCCAGCATGGCGACAGAGATTGTCACCGCAACATGCGTCAGGAAAACAGTAATGTCGGTTTTTGTGCCAAACATCACCGGCACAAACACGATAATTGATGTGGCGGTGCCGGCAATGACCGCAACGCCGACTTCACGCACGCCCATCAGCGTGGCCTTATGGGGCTCGTCGGGGTACATCTGGCGGTAGCGGAAAATGCTCTCGGTAACCACGACAGCATTGTCGACGAGCATCCCGACGCCGAGCATCAGCCCCATCATGGACAGGATGTTAAGGCTGAGCCCGCTGAAATACATAACTGCCAGAGAAATCAGCAGGGAGAAGGGCACTGACAATGTCACGATGAGGGTCGTCGTCCAGTGACGCAAAAAAGCGTACAGCACGATGATTGCCAGCACCGCGCCGATCAGGCCGGACCTCAGAAGGTCGCTGAGCGACGAGCGTACGCCGTCTGCCTTGTTATCGAGCGTGAAGATATTGACCCCGCGCATCTGAGGCAAGGTACGGGCTTTCTCCACTTCCTCCATTACCCGGTCGGCGACTTCGACCATATTGGCGCCGGTAGTTTTAAACACGCTGATCCCGATTGCATACTGTTGGTCGAGATGACGGCCAAAATTGCGTTCCGGCGTGTGTAAGGATACGTCTGCTATATCGCGCAGCCGGAGCCCCTGGCTGCCGATGACCAGGTCGCGGATTTCTTCAAGTGATTGAAACTCGCCGCGGGGGCGAATACTGAAGCGTTGCCCGGCGTCAGTGATACGACCTGCGCTGACGGCAAAATTGCTGCGTTCCAGCTGCTCGCGCACCACGCGCACATCCAGCCCATGCGCCGCTATCCGGTTAGCATCAAGCAGGATACGAATCTCGCGCGGCATAACGCCCTGCAGTTCGACCCTGGATACACCTTCGATGCGTTCGATACGCCGTTTGAGCAGCCGGTCGAGCATGTCGTAGGAGTCTTCGAGATTGCGCGAATCGCTGGAGATTCGCAGCACGAGTATCGGCTGGTCACCCAGGCTGCCGGTGAAGATGAATATCCGTCGTATATCGGCCGGCAGGTCGCCACGGATTGCATCGACCTTGGCGCGCGCTTCGATGCCCTTGGCAGACACCTCTTTGTTCCAGCCGAACTGCACGAAGATTTGTGCCTGGCCCTCACTGGTCTGTGACTGGATCCTTTCGATGCCGCTGAGTGTCGCCAGTGCTTCCTCCACCGGTCGGGTGATCATCGTTTCTACTTCCTCGGCAGTAGCGCCGGGGTAGGGGATCTGCACGAAGATGCCGGGGAATTCGATGTCCGGAAACTCTTCCAGAGGCAGCAGCTGCGAGCCAATCAGGCCGACTACGCCCAGCGCCAGGAAAACCATCACCGTGCCGATGGGACGGCGCAGCGCAAGGGCGGTGTGTCTCATGCGCTGACCTCCGGCTGGCTGTGTAACTGTGGTTGTCGTGCACGGCCGCGATCGAGCAATGAATACACGACCGGAATGACCAACAGGGTAAGAACGGTCGATACCAGCAGCCCGCCTATCACGGTGATGGCCATGGGTGCACGCACTTCCGCCCCTTCACCAAAACCGATCGCCATGGGTAACAGACCCAGAGCGGTGGTCAGGGTGGTCATCAGAATCGGGCGCAGGCGGGTACGACCGGCTTCCATCAGTGCGCTGGTTTTGTCAGCGCCGCGGGCACGCAGCTGGTTGACCAGGTCGATGAGCACAATGGCATTGTTCACCACGATGCCGGCCAGCATGATCACGCCGATCAATACAACTACGTTAATCGGCGTATTTGTCAGCGTGAGGCCCAGTACCGCGCCAACCAGCGCCAGGGGAATAGTGAAAAGGATCACGAACGGGTGGATGATGGATTCGAACTGGGCCGCCATCACCAGGTAAACGAGAAAAACTGCCAGCGCCAGGGCAAAACGCATCGAGTCAAACGATGTCTCCATGTCACTGCTCTGCCCGCCCACGACAGCGCCGATCTCGGCAGGCAGGGGCGTGGCAGCCAGGATCTGTTCGACTTCAGCGACAGCGCTGCCCAGGTCGCCGTAGCGAGTATCGGCAGAAATGACAATAACGCGTTCCTGGTCGACGCGGCGGATTTCCGTCGGTCCCTGGGCAATAATGATATCGGCTACTGCATCAAGGGTAACGGGGCGTTTGCTCTCCGGGTTAACGATCAGGCGCCGGATATCGTCAAGCGTGGCATTGCGCTCATCGATACCACGCACCAGGACCGGAATTTTCCGGTCACGCCACGTGTAGCGTGTTGCCAGTTCGCCGCGTACCTTGGCCACCACCCGGTCGGCAATATCGCGCACCGCCAGGCCCAGTTTCGCAGCCCGTTCCTGGTCAAAAACAATCTGCACTTCCGGATTTCCGGTTTCCAGCGAGGTCCGCAGGTCGGTAAACCGGTCGGATTGTTCCATTGCCGCATAGATGCGCTCGCTGACCGCTTCGATCGCCGTCAGGTCATAGCCGCTTACTTCTATTTCCAGCGGACTGGCAAAGCTGAACAACTCGGGCCGGCCAAATTCGTACTGCAATCCCGCCAGTTCGTCCAGCTGTCGCCGCACATCGTTCATGACGCGGGTTTCATCGTCTCTCGATGCCGAGGTCTTGAGCTTGACGCTGAGTGAACCACTGTTTTCACCGGCATCGACCGGGCTGGCGTCGAGCCGGTTACCGGTTCCGGCGACCGAAAAGGTCAGCTCGACGTCGGCAAGGTCGCGCGTGGCCAGCTGGGCGCGCTGAATCATTTCATCGGTGCGTTCCAGCGGGGCGCCCGGTGCGAGGCGCAGGTCGATACGAAACTCACCCTGCGACAGCTGTGGAATCAACTCGGTGCCCAGGCGAGGCACCAGCGTCATGGTGCCGGCGAAAATTGCCGCCGCGACGAGGACGACAAACAGCCTGTTGCGCAGTGCCCATGCCAGCGTCGGGTCGTAAACGCGTGCGGCGATTGCATTCAGCGCCTGGAATACAGCTACAACCGGAGTGAAAGCCAGGCGCAACAATTTGCCGACAAACAGGGCCGCGCCAAGGACCATGCGCACCAGCCAGGCGATTGCCCGGGTAAACCGGGCCGGCTCGGTGTGACTCTCGGCATCGCTGAACGCATGTCCGGCACCCCATGCGGCCAGCATGGGTATGAGCGTCAGCGCCACGAGCAGTGAGAACAGCAGGGCAAAGGTGACGGTCAGGGCCTGATCGCGAAACAGCTGCCCGGCAATGCCGTGCACGAATACCATCGGGAAGAACACGGCAATGGTCGTCAGCGTTGCGGCAATGACAGCGGATGTCACCTCACCGGTGCCCTCACGCGCAGCGGTGCGGACATCAGCACCGCCTTCACGCTTGCGCACGATGTTTTCCAGCACCACGATGGCATTGTCTACAAGCAGGCCGACTGCCAGTGCTATACCGCCAAGCGACATGATATTGAGCGTCAGGTCCGAGGCATACATCAGTACAAAGGTACCGATGACCGAAACCGGTATAGCCGTGCCGATGATCATCGTTGCACGAATATCGCGCAGGAAGGAATACAGCACGATTATCGCCAGGATTCCGCCGATAAGCGCGGCAGAGAGTACCTGGTTGATTGCTTGCGAAATAAATACTGATTGATCGTAAATCTGTTGCAGTTCGACGCCAGCTGGCAGGTTTTCCTCGATACCGTCCAGGCGTGACTTGACCCGGCGCGCCACCTGCACCGTGTTGGCGTCGCCTTCCTTGTATACGGCGAGCTCGACCGATTCCTGACCATTGACCCGGGTGATCGCCTGGCGCTCCTTGTACCCGCGTTCGACCATTGCAATATCACGCAGGTAGACAGGTTGTCCGGCGGAGGAGGTGATGATGGCGTCGGCAATTTCCTCTACCGAGCGGAATTCGTTCAGGGTGCGGACAAGAAACCGCTGCGAGCCCTGTTCCAGTCTGCCGCCGGCAAGATTGACATTTTCCCGACGCAGCCGCTGCGCCACCTCATTGATCGGAATGCCAAGTTGCGCCAGGCGCTGCTGGTCGACGAGGATGCGGATCTCATCTTCGAGGCCACCACTGATCTTGACAGCAGCGGTGCCCTCGATCGCCTCGATTTCATTTTTCAGCTGTTCTTCGGCATAGCGGCGCAGGTTTTTCAGGCCGGCTATCCGCGCGACTTCATTGTCTGCTGCCTCACGCACCAGAGCGAGGCGAACTATCGGTTCATTCGACGGATCGAAACGCAATAAGATCGGGCGGTCTGCCTCCAGCGGCAGTTCGAGCAGGTCGAGCTTTTCGCGCACATCGACACTGGCAATGTCCATGTCGGTGCCCCACAGAAACTCCAGGATGACATCCGACTGACCTGACCGGGATACTGATCTGACACGGCGCACGTTCTTGATGATGCCAACCGATTCCTCGATCGGTTTGGTAATCAGGTTTTCTATTTCCAGCGGCGCGGTGCCGCTGAGTTCCGTGCGTACTGTGATGGTGGGATACGACAGGTCAGGCAGCAGGTTTACCTTCAGTCGTGTCAGTGAGACCACACCGAACAAAGTGATGGCAAGCGTGAACATCAGCACCGTGATGCGCCGCTCCGTTGCCAGTTTCACCAGGCCCATGTCTAGCTGGCCGGGTCGGTTTGCGGTGTTTCCTCGACAGCGGTCCGCGTATCGGGAGGCTCAGCACCGATTACCCGTACCTTGCCGCCATCCTTCAGCGAGTTCTGGCCGATCACGACAACCTGCTCATCGCCGGACAGGCCATCGGTAACTTCGACGCTGGCTCCGTTGGCGTAACCCAGCGTTACCTCGCGGCGCCGCGCTACACCATCTTCCACGACAAAAACCGCGGTTTCCGCATCGGTATCGACCAGGGCAGCGCGCGGGACCAGCATGCTGTTCTGACGCGTGTCATAGACCACGCTGATGCGTCCGAACATTCCCGGTTTCAGTTCGCCATCGCCGGAGTCGATTTCAACGGTTACCTTGAAGGTTCCGGTGCCGGCATCCACTACCGGGCTGATGCGAATTATCCGGGCCGGATACAGCTGATCCGGTCTTGCATCGATCTGGACTGCAGCCTGCTGGCCCGCCTTGATCTTGTTGAACTCTTTCTCGGGTACATGCAGATAGGCCAGTAACGGATCGAGGTCGGTAATTTTGAACAATGGCTGGTTGACGGTAATGGTATTGCCACGTTTCACGTAACGTTCGGCAATCACACCGCTGAACGGTGCTTTTATTTCCGTGTAACCCAGTTCGAGTCTTGCCAGCCGCAGTGCCGCACGCAGGGACTCCAGCTCGTACTTCATGCCTTCGAAAGCACCGGCGCTTACCAGGCCCTTCGAGTTGAGCTCGATATTGCGGCGGTAGTCCTGCTCGAGGCGTCGCACGTTGGCAAGCTGGCGCGCGACTTCAAGCCGCAGCCTTTCACCGTCGAGCCGAGCCAACACCTGGCCTGATTCGACCTGGTCGCCTTCCTCCACCAGCAATTCGACGATCTCGCCGGCAACTTTGGCGCTTACATCCGCCTCGGCATCAACCTCGAGGGCAGCGGTGCCGGAATAGACTGCAGTGATTTCGCCGCGTTCGACCAGCCGGGTTTCGACCGGTATCGGGGTTGCCTCTTCATCTTCTTCGGCGGTTTTCTCGCCTTCGCCGCCGATCTTGCAGGCGGTTATGAATGTGACTGCTGCGAGCAGGCCAATAAAACGAAGCAAACGTGTAGTGCTCATAATCCCCAAATTCCCCAACGTGCCACCACAGGTCAACTGCGACCGGAACGGCCATTTGCACCGAGGGTCATAGTGTTATAGTAGAGTATAACACTAAAGGGGCTAAGCACAACCACCGGCTGGAAGGGCCTGTGCTAGACTAAAACGCTTTTACTTTCAATTAGTTCCAACGTCTTTGCTGGCATCGTCGGCGCGGGCAATCACTGGCCCGGCGACAATGTCAGCAACAATCTCGGCGGTTTCGTGCAGCAGCACATCGACCGGCTCGACTTCATCCAGGTCTTCCGGCTTCTCCAGTGGCTCGAGATTGAGAGCGGCCCGCCGCTCATTTTCGCGCTCCAGGCGCCGCATGAGTTCTGCTTCACGTTCTTTCTCACGCGCTTCCCGATGCAGCGAGACCGAGCGGTCCTCGCTGTTGGCGTGAGCGATGCTGTCGAGCAGGAAACGAAAATCAGGATCGGTATCTATGCGGTCGGAGTGGCGATTGATCAGCGAGGGCACAAATTGAGCCGGCGCGCCGTACAAATCGTAACCGGTCGTGGCAATTTCATCCCAGGGCAATGCCGTTTCGCGGGCTGACTCGCCCACCTTGGAAACATCGACAGAGGAGGGCAGCTCAATGTCCGGTAACACTCCACGGTGCTGCGTACTGCCGCCGTTAACGCGGTAATACTTACCGATGGTCACGGTCAGCTGACCGAAGTCATCCTGGCCCGGTCGTGCAGAGTAACGGTTCAGGTCATAGAGGTTTTGTACCGAACCCTTGCCGTAGGTACGCTGGCCGATCACCAGGCCGCGTCCGTAATCCTGTATTGCTGCGGCTAGTATTTCCGATGCCGAAGCGCTGAAGCGGTCGACCAGAATCACCAGGGGGCCATCCCAGGCGATACCACGCTGTTTGTCGCGCAGGATTTCAACACGTCCGCTGGAGTCTTTCAGCTGCACTACCGGGCCGTTATCAATAAACAGACCGCTGAGTGCCGTTGCTTCAGAAAGATGACCACCGCCATTGCCGCGCAGGTCGAGTACCAGTCCTTCGATGCCATCTTTGCGCAGCTCACCAATCAGGCGTTCGACATCGCGTGTGGTGCTGGTGAAATTCTTGTCGCCGGAAGTCTTGGCCTGGAAATCCTGGTAGAAGCTCGGGATATCAATCACGCCTATTGGCACCTTGCGACCGTCGCGGTCGACTTCGATGGTGCTTTTCTGGGCGGCCTGGGCCTCGAGCTTGACCTTGTCGCGGCGCAGTTCGATGACTTGTTCGGGGTCACCAGGGGCAGCGCCGCCGGGCAGAACCTGCAGGCGCACAACGGTGCCGCCGGGTCCCCGGATCAGCTGGACTACATCGTCCAGTCGCCAGCCGACCACATCGGTGATTTCAGGCTTGTCGCCCTGGCCGACGCCGGTGATCCGGTCCTGGCGTTTCAGCTGGCCGTCAATTGAGGCCGGGCCGCCTGGAATGATATCGAGCACTGTCACGTAATCATCGGTGAGCTGCAGCGAGGCGCCGATGCCGTCGTAGGACAGGCTCATTTGTATGCGGTATTCCTCGGAGTTACGCGGCGAGAAGTAGTTCGAGTGCGGGTCGAGTGTATCCGCATACGAGTTCATGAAGGTCTCAAAAACCTCATCGCTGTTGAGCTGGTCGGTGCGCTTGAGGACGCGGTTGTAGCGCTTGCGCAGGATGTCGGCAGCTTCGGTCCATTCCTTGTTGGTCAGGACCAGGCTCAGCATGTCGTTCTTGACACGTTTGCGCCACAACTCACGCAGCTCCTGCTCGTCTTTAGCCCATTCGGCTTCGCTGCGATCGAAATAGTAGCGCTCGTCGATGGTGAAATCCGGTTCCTCATCGAGCTGGGCGAGAGCATTCTCGATGGAATTGCGTAGCCGAACGCGGTATGTCCTGAAAATATCAAACACCGGATCCATGTCGCCGCGTTTGACTGCTTCGTCCAGGCTGAAGCGATACTTCTCGAAGCGGTCGATATCGTCGGCAGTCAAATACAGCCGGTTCGAATCCAGCGCTTTAAGGTAGCGATCGAGAATCTTGGATGACAGGGCATCGTCGACCCGCGCATTGCGGTAATGTGATCGCTCAAACAGGGTGGTCACGAGGCGGGAAACCTTCTCGTGGCGGGGGCTGGGTTCCAGCACGCTTGTCTGCGGCAGGGAAACACCAGTACTGGGAACAAGTACCGTTGCCGGTATTGCCAGGAAACAGGCCGCAAGCAGCGGTGTGTAGAATCGCGTCATCTTTGTCATAATTTATTCGTCTCGCCCAATTCGAGGCTCGCCTCAGCCTAGTAGGGCAGGGTTCTCATCGCAAGGGCCGGAGCCACATTTTCCGCGTCCCTACAAGGCGTTAAGGCAAATTGTATGCGTCCACTGGCCATTCTGACCGGTTTCGTCCTCGGCACGTCAGCGTCCATAACGCTCAGCCTGGCTGTAGTCGGACTGATTTTTACGGTCCTGGCCCCCGAGTACGAACAGGTACGGGCGGAAATCCGGCCATTTCTGGCCACCGCCGGCCTGTTCCTATGTCTGACCGTCGCCGCGGCGCTCAGTTTCGTCAGTATGTTGCGCGAATTGCGGTGGCGCTGGCTGGCGCAGGCCGCTATGTGGGCGATCATTGCCGCCACGGTGTTTTATTTTCTGCCGTAAGCTGCGACAGCATAAGGTGCTCGTCAGCCTGTTTCTGCCACAACACGAGCAGCCTGCCGGTTTTTCGGGCCATTGCGCCAGGCTGGCCCGGTTGTCATCATGGGATGCAACGGAACTGTCGCCTGAAGCGTCTATCTATAGCCCTTACAGGGTAAATTTCCCGGTTTGGGGTGAGACGCGGTGATTGCGACTTCAGGCAGAGTCGGGGGCCCGATGAACAGCGCTTTATCGTCGATGAAGCGAATGATGGATGACTTGCGGCGGCGCAAGGTCTTTCGCGCTGCTGCGGCATACACAGTAACGGCCTGGCTGGTCATTGCTATCGCCGATGTTGTCGTGCCGGTTCTGCGTCTGCCGGACTGGACCATGAACCTGGTCATCCTGCTGGCTATCGCCGGTCTCCCGATCGCAGTCGTGCTGTCCTGGCTGTTTGATTTCTCACCCGACGGGGGGGTCGTGCGCACCACGACGCAGATGCCGTCCGCAGCTGCGTCCGCCGGCCCGGGTAGTTTCGTCATCGCCGCCCTGACCGGGGCGCTGGTTGTTGTTGCAGGATTCTGGCTATGGCGGCCGTTCAGCCCGGTAGCTGCATCCGACATCAGGTCCATAGCTGTCCTGCCATTCGTGGATTTCAGCGAGCAGCACGATACCGGCTATCTCGGTGACGGCCTGGCCGAAGAATTGCTCAACGCCCTGGTTGGCCTGGACGGGCTGCGGGTAGCAGCGCGGACCTCGTCGTTTGCATTCAAGGGCCTGAACGAAGACGTGCGTTCGATCGGCCAGAAGCTCAATGTCGATACCGTGCTGGAGGGCAGTGTGCGGCGCTCGGGCGACCGCGTTCGTGTTACCGCGCAGCTGATCAATGTCAGCGATGGCTTTCATTTGTGGTCACAAACCTACGATCGTCAACTGAACGACATATTTGCGATCCAGGACGAGATCGCACTGGCGATTGTCGATGCATTGCGAGTCAAGCTGGGTGCCGGCGAAGACCGTCGTGTCGCACGCGCCAGCAGCACGAGCTTTGCCGCGTATGACCTGTATCTGCTCGGTCGACATCACTGGCACCAGCGCACCCCGGCGTCCCTGCAGCGTGCGGTAGACCTGTTCGAGGAGGCGGCCGGGCAAGACCCGGAGTTTGCGCTTGCCTACAGCGGGCTGGCCGATGCCTACCTGTTGCTGCGCGACTATGGCGACCTTGATAACAGCGTTGCACAGGCCAGGGCCGAAGCCGCCATCGCCCGTGCCCTGCAGCTGGATAACGAGCTGGCAGAGCCGTATGCCTCGCTTGGGTTGTTGCGCATGAGTCGCGACGAACTTACCGGTGCCGAGCTGGCGTTTCGCAACGCGATCGAACTTGATTCCAGTTATTCGATGGCGCACATGTGGCTTGGCCTGGTACTGGACCGTACCCAGGGGCCGCTGGCAGCAGTGACGGAGTATCGCGCGGCATATCGCAGCGATCCGCTGCATCCGGTTATCAATGGCAACCTGGCGGGCGCACTGGCGCGTATGGGCGAATACGAACAGGCGCGTCGCTACCTGCAGCAATCCGAAGCGGCCAATCCGGATTCGGCAAGCCTCAGAGTGCACCTGTCATGGCTGGAGTCTTACTACGGCCGGCTGGATGAGGCCGTCAGATGGGCTTTGGGCGTCAACCGTTCACAGCAGGAACTTGCGGAAAAAACTCAGCCGTTGCTGGCAACAAGTTTTGCCACGATGGGCGACCTGAACCAGGCAATGACTTATCTCGGCGCGCAGGATCCGGCAACCGAGTCCGCGCGGGCATTCGGGGCACGGGCGCAAGTACTTTTTGCCGGCGGCGAATATGCCCGGCTCCTGACGCTGGCCAGCTCACGTATTGAGCAGAAACCGGCTGATGATGAAATTGCGGTGACAGAGCGCATATGGTCGGGTATCGCGAGAATGGCGCAGAGCGACTACGCCGGTGCAATAGTCGATTTTGAAGCTGTGCTGGATTTTGCTGCAAAAAAAGGTCTCGATGCCCCTGTGCACATCGATACGCTGGGAATGCTCGCGTTTTCGTATGGCAAGCTGGGCAACACCGTGGAACGCGACAGTCACCTGGCGCTAAGCCAGGAAGTGCTGGAGCGGGAACGGCAGCGCGGCTGGAACAGCCCGGCGTTCAGGGTCGCCGCAGCAGGCACTTTTGCGCTACAGGGGGATAGCCGTCGAGCGTTGGCGGAGCTTGCGGCGGCAATCGATAGCGGGTTTCGTGATTATCACTGGCTAAGTTTTGATCCGCGCTTCGAAAATTTGCGTGATGAATCGCAGTTTCAGCAAAGCATTGCCGGTGTGCGTAGCGAGCTCGACAGGATGCTGGGACGGTCAACCGAACTGATCAAGGCGACAGTTGCCGCCAGCTTGCGCTAACGCCCGAAGCTGTAACGAAAGCCCACCGTGCCATCGGCCTCAACGCCGATAAACAGTTCGTGTTTATGCGATTGAATCAGTTGTAGTACCGGCATGGCGCGCTGTTTGCGCAGTCGCTGCCAGAAGTTGCCATTGGAAAATGCCCGTCTTATTTTTCCAGGTTCTATTTTTTTTCCGGCTGGTTCCGGCTGGGCCAGGACCATGGTGGATGCAGCGGCAGGAGTGGTCAGTTCGGCAGACAAAGACAGGCCCGGCAGGGCAAGTAATCCGATCGCAACCCACTTATGCATCATGTTGACGATGTTATTGCGGTCAGTCGCGGCGGATCAGTGACATGCGTCACAGGATGAATTTGACAGAATACGTTGCATGGCGCATCGATCGGCGCAGAGTCAAGCCTGGCCGGCGCAATAGACCTGAAGTTGCTCAAATTATCGCGTCTAACCGCCTGTGCCGCATTGGGTTACAACTTATGTCACACGAGTAAAATCCAGTGAAAGTGTGGCTGTGATCACAGCCGAAAAAGCCCCAAGCCTCTAATCTCACGCGATACCGATAAAGCGCCGGGGCTCGAGGCCTGCCGGCGCCTGGTGAAATTGCGCGAGGTAACAGGAAAGTCGTGAGTCGCGGGTTCTACAGCTACAGCCTTGTAACCCTGATTGCCATTACCGTGGTTACGGTAGGGCTAACGGTAGCGCTTGCCATATTTTCAGCGCGCAGTACCGCTCTGGAAATGACCGATAACAGGCTCGCCAGTGCACACGAAATGACTCGAGCACTGCTGGCCGTGCGTAACGACCTGCTGCGCGAGACCGCGCTGAGTCTGTCACTGGACCCGCGTGTGGCCAATGCGCTGCGCTCGTCCGATCCTGCGCAGATTGGCGGTGTGCTGGCCCTGCATGGCAATGCCATGGTGCAGGCGATCATTCTCTTTGTGAATGAAGATGGTTCCGTTCGTGCTCACACTGGTCCGCGCGGCGTCGCCCGGCAACTGGATCCGCAGTTGTTGTATGCAACTGACACGGCAAACTTTCTGTCGCTCGGAGAACAGGTACACCAGGTTTCCTTTGCACCATTGCGTGCAAACAGGGACAGCTCCTGGGTTGGAGTCGCTGTTCCGCTGGATCGGGAATTTCTTGGTCGGGTGCGAAGTACAACCGGCGTCGACATAGCAATTGGCCTCTCCGGGTCGAGCGTCGCGACCTCGACGGTCCTTGGTGAGAAACTGCCATCGGACCGGAAGCTGAACGTGGTCCTTGACCAGCAAGGCGGTAGTCTCACCCTGGCTTATTCATTGCCGACGCAGGAGGCGCTTAGGGAATTCAGGGGATTTGCCTCCCGTCTGGCCGCGATAGGTTTTGCAGTGAGTGCGCTGGCAATCTTTTTCGGCGCGCTGGTGCTTGGCGGAATCGCCAGCCGCCTGGTAACCCGACCGGTGCGGATGCTGCGTGATGGCGTCGAGCGGGTGCGCAAGGGTGTTTATGGCGAGCCCGTCACGATTGCCGGCGATGATGGGCTGGCGCGAATGGCACGGGCATTCAACGAGATGCAGGCTGAGATCGCCGAGCGTGAGTCAAGGATCGTCCACCACGCCGAGTACGATTCCCTGACCGGACTTACCAATCGAACCGTCGTTGCCGACCGCCTGAAGGCGTTGCTGGGCCGTACATCGCGTAACGGCTCGACTGCGGCGGCAATGGTGATCGACATCGAGCGCTTCGGCGACATCAACGGCAACCTCGGCAACGAGATCGGCGATGCGGTTCTGCAGGAAGTCGCACGCCGGCTTGCCAGCAATACGCGTGCAACCGACCTGCTGGCCAGGGTTGGTGGTGATGAATTCCTGATTGTCGTCGAAGACATGGAAGAGCGACTGGCTGTTCATATTTCGCAATTCCTGGCGGAAACGCTGGAGAAGCCCATTGAAGTGAAGGGTCGTGCGGTCAACCTGCGGGTTCACATCGGTACGGCAATGTATCCGCATCACAGCGATTCACCGGAGGGGCTGCGGCGACTGTCCAACGTGGCCCTGGTCACGGCAAAGGAGACTGCCCAGCGGGTCGTCATGTACGAGCCGGGTCAGGATGAGCGCCACCTGCGTGAGCTGGCAGTGCTCAATGACCTCGATGAAGCCATAAAAAATGGCGACCTGTTCCTCAAGTACCAGCCGAAAATCGAAATGAAGACGCGTAACGTTGATTCGGTGGAAGCACTGGTGCGCTGGCAGCACCCGCAGCTGGGATTGATACCACCCGATGAGTTTATCGGCCTGCTGGAAGAGAACAACAAGATTCACAAGCTGACCGACTGGGTCCTGAAGACAGCAGTCGCGCAGGTACGCGACTGGACTGGCAAGGGTTTCGATTTAAGCGTCGCTGTGAACATATCAGCCAATGACCTGCTCGACCTCGGCCTGTCACAGCGGATCGGCAACCTGTTGCATCATTATCTTGTAGATCCCAAACGTCTCGTCGTCGAAGTGACCGAGAGCGCCGTCATGCAGGATCCGGAGCAGGCCAGTCGCGTGCTGCAGACCCTGCGGGAGCTGGGCATCAAGGTCTCGATTGATGATTTCGGTACCGGTCAGACCTCGCTGTCATTGCTGAAGAAGCTGCCGCTCAACGAACTCAAGATCGACCAGTCGTTTGTACGAAACCTGCGAGCCGATTCGGGCGACGGCATCATCATCAAGTCGACCGTCGATCTCGGGCACAATATGGGCTTGCTGGTGGTCGCTGAAGGCGTCGAGAATACTTACGCCTGGAACCTGCTGAAGTCCTATGGCTGCGATTCGGTGCAGGGCTACCTCATTGCCAAGCCCCTGAGCAGCATCGAACTGGAGGCCTGGTACCTGAAGTTACAGGCCAGGAACAGCAGCAAGCTGGACCTGGCCTTTGTCGACAGCCAGGCGGCCGAACAGCCTTCCAGCAAGCCCGAACCTCAGCCGCGGCCAGAGACCGATATCCTCAGCGAAATCCTCGGCGGTTAGTCGCGCCCCTTTCCGGGGCTGAACTCTATTACAATGAGCCCGCATCCGGTGGATTGGGCAACGATGAATCGTATTTCCGAATGGTTTCGCAGGAACCTCGCCGACCAGCAGGTGGTGCTGCTGGTTGCAGTCCTTGCCGCTGTATCTCTGGCAATTTACGTTACCGGCAGGATGCTGGCCCCGGTATTCGCTGCGCTGGTGATCGCCTACCTGCTGCAGGGTATCGTGATTCGTCTCGAGCGCGTCGGGACCCCGCACCTGGTGGCAGTGATTTGTACATTTGCGATTTTCCTGACAGTGCTGCTGTTCCTCATAATCGGTCTGCTGCCGCTGCTGATTAACCAGCTCAAGCAATTGTTCCAGCAGGCGCCGCAAATGCTGAACGAAGCCCAGAAAGCTCTGATAAAGCTGCAGTCTGAATACCCTACCGTCATTTCCGAGGAGCAGGTGCGCGATGTCATCTCGAATGTCGGGGGTGAAGTTGTCGGTTATGCCCGCGGTTTGCTGTCCTACTCGGTTGCGTCCGTTGTGGGACTGATCACTGTTGTCGTTTACGTGATACTTGTGCCGTTCATGGTCTTCTTCCTGATACGTGACAAGGATAAGTTGATTGGATGGTTCAGTCGTTTTCTGCCGCAGGATCGCCAGCTGACGGCCCAGGTCTGGCGCGAAGTAGATGACCAGATAGGTAATTACATTCGCGGCAAGGTGTGGGAGATATTTATCGTCGGCGGCTCGAGCTACGGCGTATACACCGTGCTTGACCTCGATTACGCGCTGCTGCTGGCTTTCCTGACCGGAACCTCGGTGATCATCCCCTATGTCGGCGCTGCTGTTGTCACTTTCCCGGTAGCGCTGGTTGCCTTTTTCCAGTTCGGTCTGGATGCGGGTTTCTACTATGCGCTTATTGCCTACGGCATCATCCAGGCGCTTGACGGGAATGTCCTGGCACCGTTGCTGTTCAGCGAGGCGGTCGACCTGCATCCGGTTGCCATAATCGTGGCAATATTCTTTTTTGGTGGCCTGTGGGGTTTCTGGGGCGTGTTCTTCGCTATACCGCTGGCCACCGTGATCCAGGCGGTACTGCGCGCATGGCCTGCGGCATCCCGGGGTGGCGAGCCGGCGCCTGCCGCGGCGGCCGGCGAAAGCCCGTCCTGACTGTAATTCACGCCGAAAAGACCCTATAGTGGGTCAAATAATTCCAAAAATGGCAGCAGGGTCCTGCCGCAGTGATCAGATGGCCGATACCAGAACCGCAATAATAAAGGCGTGTCGCAAGCTGCTGAGGCCGGTTGTGCGCATACTGCTGCGCAGCGGCCTGACCTTCCCACAATTCTCCAAGCTGGCCAAAGCCACCTACGTCGCGGTAGCCAGCGATGAGTTTGGTATTCGTGGCCGGACCACCAACGTGTCCAGGGTAGCCCTGCTGACCGGGCTGTCGCGGCGCGACGTGCGGCGCCAGCGCGAGTTACTGCAGGAGCTGGGTACGCCCGGTGCTGACAAGGCCAGCAACATCGCGCGCGTGCTGCATGGCTGGTATACGGACGCGCAGTTTCTCGACGATGGCGAGCCCGCCGTGCTCCAGCTGAACGGTGAACGAAGTTTTGACAGTCTCTACCAGCAATATGGGGGCGGCGACGTGCCGTGTTCCACGGCGTTGAAGGAGCTGCTCAACAGTGGATCTGTAGAGCAGCTCGATGGCGGCCGCGTGCGTGCCCTGAGCCGAACATTTGTACCGGTCAGAAGCAACCCGGTAGCAGTCGAGCGAGCAGGAGAGGTACTCGCTGATCTGGGTAACACAGTGGCAGAGAATCTCTACAGCGATAGTGATCTCACTTTGTTCGAAGGCAGGGCGACAAGCCGGCGCATCCCGGATGAGCAGCTGTTCGAGTTCCGCGAATTTTTGGAAGCGGAAGGACAGCGTTTTCTTGAACGGGTGGATGATTGGCTGACAGCACGCGAAAACCCCGCGCACCGGTCCGATGTCCGGCTGGGAGTAGGGCTTTATCAGATTCAGGTTGCACAAGACAAACCAGATAACAACGACAGAGGTCCTGACGATGAAAACTAGATTTGCGTTCGCAGTAACGGGCTGCCTGATTGCTGCCCTTGCATCGGGCGAGATTGATCGTGGTGGCATTACTCGCGGCGTACTGCAGTCTCAGATGACCATTGCGGGAATAGTCTTCAATGCAGACAGTGCCGCTGTCACCCGCAATGGCACTGCCGTTGCGCTGGAGCGGCTGCAACGAGGGCAGGTCCTTGAGGTCCACGGCCTGCTGGATCCGGCAGCCGAAAACGGGCTGGCCGCAAGCATCCACTATGACGCCGCCCTGATCGGTCCGGTGCAGCAGGTTACACCCGGTGAGATTACCGTCCTGGGTCAGCGGGTGCTGCTTTCGGCCGATACGGTGCTGGCCGATGGCCTCGTGCCACATCGCCTCCTGCCGGGGGCAACGGTAGAGGTCAGCGGGTTTCACGCTGCGGGCGGTTCAGCCATATACGCGACCTGGATCGGCGAGGGCCACGATGCGACTCGCGTCAGCGGATTGCTGGACGGGCTTGATGACGTAACCGGCGAGTTTTCGATCAATGGCCTGACTGGTGTGGTACCGGCGGATCTGCGGGCAACGTTGGGCGATGCTGGCTGGGTGCGACTGAGCGGGGATTTGTTCGATGGCCGGTTCTACGTCAGTTCGGCCGAGGCAGTGTTGGCACCGGCAGCGGGCGGCCAAATGGTCGTCTTCGAGGGCGCCGTCACGGCGGCAGGCCCTGATTCGTTTCATATCGGCGAAGCGGTGTTTGAAGTCGATGCATTCACTCGCCTGACTGGCGCGGCATTTGTGGCTGCGGGCGACCTCGTTGTGGTAACCGGCGCAGGCCGTCCCGATGGGTCAGTGCTGGCGTACGATATTTTCATTAATAACAGCGTGATAGCCTCTGAACCTCACACTGATTCCAGTGATGATGATGACGTCGATGACGACGACAGCGGTGATGACGACGACGATGGGGATGACGACGACGATGGGGATGACGATGACTAGGGTGCCGGAGCAGGCCTGAAGCAAATATCGCTTGACATCGCTGCATTTGAGACAAAAGATACCAGCGAGTGTTGAGATGTTGCAGTTCGCTGCAGCACGCTTCTGCCACCGTCGCGGCACCGCTCCCGCCGTATAGTGAGCGAACCCAGCACTCGCCCCGATGCGGACCTTGGTGTTCGGCGGTTGGCAGAAGCTTTTTTTTGGCGCGTCAGATCCCGAACAGGTGGCTGATGCGGCGCGCAAGGTGCAGCGCCCGCGAGCGGAAGTCCTCACTCTCCTCTGTCACTTCATTGCTGTCATTGCTGTGTTCGTTCAGATACTGGCGGCGTGCCATGATCTGGCCAAGCTCTTCGGCAATTGCGGGACGCGCCCGTAGTATGGGTTCGAGGTCTTCGCGCCTGATCTCAAGTACATAAACATCCGTGATCGCGCGCACTGTCGCAACGCGCGGTGAGCCTGTCAGCAACGACATTTCGCCGAAAGCCTGCCCCGGCTGGATCTTTCCGACCGAGCCATCCTTGCCATCCTCGTTGCGGGTAAAGACCTCCAGCACGCCTTCGACCAGCACATACAGACTGCTGCCGATGTCGTCCTGACGCACCACATCGCGGCCGGTGTCGTACTCCTTGGCAACTGCCACGGCAGCAAGTTGTTCCAGCTCGTCGTCGGTGAGCATCTCCAGCCAGCTGACTCGTGAAAGCAGGCGGCGCGCATTGATGCGCCGTTCCTTACGCGGCTTGCGCTCGCGCGTGAGAACAATTTCGTGTTGCGCGTACGGGATGGAGATACCTGCCTGGCTGATAAATTCCAGCACGTTGGCAGCCAGCCGGTGACGCAGCCTGACCTTGTCAGTGTAGTCATTGACCCAGAACCGTATCTGGTAGACCACGCCGCGCTCCTGGAAACCGGTAATCCTCACGTCGTGGCGCTGTGTTGCCAGGCCCTCGGTCGCGTGAATTGCCGCAAGCAGGATGTTTTCAATACGCGCGGGGTCGGTCGTGTAGTTGAGCACCAGCTCGAGTGATTCGCGGTAATAGCGTTCCGGCCGGCTGATATTGGCAAACTGCCGTACGGCAAGGTTGTTATTGGGTACTACAACAGTCTTGCGCGACTGCGTAATGAGTCGCGTTGCGCGCCAGTTCATTTCAGTTACGCGAGCGACCACGCCATCGAGTTCCAGCCAGTCACCAATCCGGTAGGGCTGTTCGATGTTCATTGCGAGGCCGGAGAAAAAGTCGGCGATCATGTCGCGTATTGCAAAGCCGATAATCACGGTGACTATGCCGGAAGTTGCCAGCAGTCCACCTACCGGGCGTTCAAAGACGAACTTGATGATGCAGAAAACTGTCGCGACGAACAGCGTGGCCGATACGACGTTTGAAAGAATACTCGGGGCTGGCGCGCCAGTGCGACTGCGGATAACCGGGTTGAGCACCAGGGTGTCGATGGCTCGTCCGGCAAGCCAGGCGCCGCTGAGCCATAGCGCCACGCCGACAAAGCGGGTAGCGAACAGATCGCTGTCAGGCAGCAGCTGGCTGAACAGGCTGGCTACCAGGCTGGCCTGGCTGTGCACAAAGGCGAGCAACAGGAACGCAATCAGGGGCGCTCCCAGCGACGTTATGCGGCTGCTGTTTATCGAGTCTTCTTTCATCAATTTCAATCACAGAAGACCTATTTGTCATAACAAGAGGACGTGGAATTCTGCTTATGAAAAGTGTCGCAGTAACGGCAATTTGCTTCTGTGAATGTGTTCACAGAAGGCAATGGCGCTTTTGTCGGAAGATACTCGGGCCCTCCTCAATTGGTTGGTATCTCTCCCCCGAGATGTCACCACGGCCGGTCTTTGATCGGCCGTTTTTTTTTACTTTTGTAACACCTTGCGATCGCGCTTGTCCGGGCCGGTTGCGGCATCTGCCGGCTGCCAGGCCGAAAAGGCTGCAATAGCCGCCGCTGTGATCAGCAGCAAGGCGCCGATCGGCACCAATACTATTGCCAGCGATGGGTCCGTTTCGGGATTCCCGATACCGCCAAGAAAGAATCCGGCCGGCATGAGTACCGCTGCTGTTCGCAGCGCTGCCGAAGCCCGGTGTGCTGCAGTGGCCGTCAGCTGCGAACCGTATAGCCCGAATACAACATTGACCAGGCCAAGCAATGTTCCATGGGCGTGCGCGAGGGTCCAAAGCTCACGACGAATCTGCGCCTCCATGTACAGTGGCAACTTGACCAGGTGCAGGCTTTCCAGCAGCAACCCGAGACAGGCAAAAACCAGCACGGCGGCCCAGCCAAAGCGCAGGCACTTACGGGCAGGTGAAGTTTCCGTCAAGTTACTCTCCAATTGCTATTTGCTTGCGATGACTGCGCCCGGCATCCAGCAGAGTGCCGGTTGCAGGCTGCGCGGGCTGCCAATGCGTATCCAGTAATGCGCCGGCTGGTGGCGGCGGCAGGCGAGTCTTGTCTGCACGTTGCCACGCCTCGCGCATCCCGGCAATCAATACGGCTCGATCTGCCGCATCACCAATGAAATCGAACTGGCGGGCGAGGGCGCCGATGCCGGTATCAATGCCCGCAGTTTGCAGCCCGCCGTCAATCACGAGCAGACTCTTGCGAGCCAGGTTGCGCGTCGACGGATAATTGTCCTGCATGGCCAGCAACAGGTGAGGAATAAGCCAGGCACGTTCGCTGTCGGGCACGGTGCCGGCCTGGTGTGCAGCGACGGCACGCTCGACCGGGTCACCGCCATGCAGCGATTCGAGTAAATAGGACGCACCTGCTACTGCGGGGCGCGGGCGGTTACGCCATAGCGTGTCAATCTGTGCAACAGCCCAGCCGATTGATTGATCGACGTGACAGTTTGTGCACGCACTGGGACGCTCATTGGCTGCATCGCTGGCAGGCCGCGGGACCTCGATGCGATGGCTGCGGTGTATCCCCGTCACGCCAAACACCAGTTTTGGCATGTGGCAGTCATAGCAAAGTGAGCCGCTGCTGTCCGCAGCATGCATCGTGTGGGCGCTGACATCGTCGGCAAACTCCGTATGACAGGCCAGGCACGGCCCGTTTCCGCGGTTAGCATTGGAAATGTTGCCGCGTATGTCGCCGGAGTGAAGCGTGTGACAGCTGATGCAGGTAAGCGCCTTGTCGGTGTAACACGCCGATTGCACCAGGCCCTGGTACTCGTAGGCTGTGAGGCGGGCAGTTCCGTCATTCCAGAAACGTAACCGAAAGAGGTCGGGGTCAATACCGGGCGGAACCGCCGTGTCACGGAAAACAGGTACGACATGTTCTTCGAGCTCTGCGCCGGCCCGAAAGGTGGGGCCGCTGTCGATCCATTGCAGCAGATGAGCGCGTGATGGTGGCGTGCGCTGGCCATGACATTGTCCGCAAATGGCAACGCTTTTTGCCTGGCTGACCTTTTGTGGATGAACAATGGTCGGATCACGCTCGTCAGTCAGGTGTAGCGCAATGCGCCTTAGCGGATTGCGGTTGCGACGTGCGTGCTCGGCGCCGGGTCCATGGCATGCTTCGCAGGCGATGCCCAGCTCTGCAACGCGCGAGTCATAGCGCGCCTCGAGCGCGGAATTGACCTGCTCACCGGCCAGCTCGCGCAGTGCGAGTTCATCCATGTTAACCACGTTTGGCTGTGGGCCGGTGTTGTGACAGAAAATGCAGTTGTGATTCCACACCGCGACCCGGTCATCAAAGCCCTGCTCATCGGGACGCAGAAACACGCCATTGATATGCATCCAGCGCTCGTCCTCCATGTGCCACAGCAGATGTATGCGAAAGTAGGTTTCGCCTCCGTTTGGTGTTTGTGTGAGGTATTGCTGGTAACGGTGTGAGCCAACGGTGCGCAGCACCGGCAGGCGCACACTGACTTCGTCGTGCTCGTTTAGATACTCAAAGTAGTAGCGGCCCGCTTCCCTGACCGGTCGCACGCCGATGCCCCAGTAACGGAATGTCTCGCCATTGAAATCGCCAAGCACTGACTCCTCGTCAGCTTCCTGCGTCATGGTGCGATGAAAGGTGCGATACCAGGAGGCATGTTGGTCCTGGTGGCAGGCCCGGCACGTCGCCGAGCCAGCCCAGTTGTGCGGCGCAGGCGAATATTCCTGTGTCAGTTCGTCCTGGTACATCGACGGAATCGTCGTTGTGGCCAGCAGGGCCAGGGTCATGGCAGCAGCAAGGCTGCCCAACAACACAAAGCGCATACGTCAGCCTGCCGGCTTCACCACGACGGGAGCGCCGCGACCGAGTCCCAGTGCTGCTGCCGCGCTGCGTTCGGCCTGAGCGATTTCAATCACGTCAAAGGAGTTGATCAGGGCCAGAAATTCGCCTGGCTGAACGTCGCTGTAGGTGCGGTGCAGCCTGAATTTCTGGCCGCCGGCCAGCACCACGGGTGAAGCTATCTGATTGACCAGTCCGCCGTCGATGTTGGTGATCAGGTTGCCGAACGTATCGGCCGTCAGCACAACACCGGCAATTGCTCCGTCGTCGACCCGGGGTGCATCGTGCCAGCGGCGAACGATATCGTCGATCTGCGGGCCGAGTCCCTCGGGGCTGATTCGGCCTGCGGCGAGTTCGGCAGCCAGCGGTGCAAAAATATCCCGGCCGTGAAATGTGGCGCTGGGAGCATCGATACCAAAATCAGCAAGACGGCCGGTATCAAGCCGAAAAAACTTCGCCGGATACTTTTCCACCAGCATGCCCAGTAATCCGTTGTCCGGGGCCAGGAATAGCTGTGACTCTACAGCCGCACCGATGATGTCGCGGCGCGAGCCGACACCGGGGTCGACTACCGCGACATGTACCGTGCCGTCAGGGAAATAGGGGAAAGCGCGTGCCAGCCAGAAACCTGCCTCGTCGGGCCAGTGCGCCGCGATTTCGTGAGTAATATCGACGATCCGGGCCGCAGGAAAGCGCTTTAGCATCTGCCCCTTCATGGTGCCGGCGAAAACGCCCTTGTGGCCAAAATCAGTTGTCAGCGTGATAACGCCAGACGGCACAAAACCCATGTATTGCCTCCCCGTCGGCAAATTATGCCTGTTTTTCAGTCGTCAGCCGCAGGAATCAAGAATGTGAAGCAGTTCTCACTATTTACCATAAGTCTGGGCTAGCCTAGCATCGTCCTGATACCCGCTTTCGAGGAGTCGATCATGAAGATTCGCGACCTGCTGTTGGCCGCCCTGGCTGGCCTGGTAACGAGTATGGCCAGCGCTGAAATCAGCTACGACTACGCCGAGCTCGGCTTTGGCGCCATTGATGTGGACGTCGTGCTGCCCCAGAACGGCGAGGGGACCGGACCGGCCGGATTCGTCTCTTACCAGTTCTACGGCCCGTTTGTGGCATTTGCCGGAACCGGCCTGATCGATTTCGAAGACGACAATATTGAGCTGTCTGACAGCCAGGTGGGGCTTGGCTGGACACTACCCATGGGTAAGAACGCCAGCAGTTTTGTCAACGTGGCCTACCTGCACAATGATGTCGAGCCCGCAGGGCAGCGTTCCTTCGCACAGGATGGTTACGGCGTAACGCTGGGTTACCGTGCGGAAAATCACTCGCCATGGGAGTTCATCGGCACCGTCGACTATGTCAATGTCGAGAGCGGCGTCGAGTTCGGTGGCGGCATGTCGCTGGTCTATGACGCGACGCGGAGATTCAGCGTCGTTGGTGGTTTCAGCTACTTCGATGCCTCGATGAGCGCATTTCTCGGTGCGCGGTTCTTTTTCGACCACAATCACTGATCGGGCCCTATTAACGTATGTCAACGGCGGCCATCCGGCCGCCGTTTGCTTTTACGCCCTGCTGCTGCGTTAATCCAGACCGGAAGTTGCGGATTTTGCGTATTACTCTTTGTCACGGGTGATGGGACTATCTGCACGATACCGTTTGGCGGATGGGGGATTACTGATGCGATTTTTGTTGATGTTCATTACGCTGGCGTTGCTCGCTGGCTGCAGCGGTGCACCTGTCAATGATGACGAGATACCGACCACCGGCAAGGCGTCGTCTGACTGCATCGATAACAAGGACTGGGCCTACACGGCCAACCGGGGAGCGACGGTGTATGCCGATAACTGCTCTTACTGTCACCAGGGCAACGGCACGGGCAAGGCTGACGGTGTGCCGCCGCTGGCTGGTAACGCGGCGCTGACCAGTGATCCCGAGCGCGGGATACGCATGATCCTTGTAACCCGTTCGCCTGATGTCGGCATGCATGGCATGGAATACGACGAGATGGTCGGTCTTTTTGATGAGCTGAGCGAGCGCGATATCGCTGACGTCATGACCTATGTGCTGAGCAGCTGGGGTAATTGCACCGGCCCGGTGACGCAGGACCAGGTGCGTTCGGTGATCGCGGCCGTCGAGGGCTGAGCGCCGGCGCACGCCGCGGAAAAACATCTCACAAGGTTGCCGGTCTGATTGGTACACTGCCGCGCAGTGCTGCCAACGACCAAAACTTTTAAATGCCTTGCGCCTGCGACTACCGTCGCGGCTGCGGTGTGCCTGTTTGTGCTGGTGTTTAACCCGGTCTCTGCCGCCGAGGCTAAGGAAGCATGCGGCGTTCCGGTCGCCGATAGTGCTTTGAGCGAAGGTGCGCTGATTGGTGACATCGTTTTCGACCGGCGCCAGGTTTTCGATACAAGCCTGCCGGACGAAGACAAGTGGCTGTATCGGCTGGCGAATCGTTACCATGTCCTGACGCGTACAGCGACAATTCGCGACCAGCTGTTGCTCAAGCCGGGCGATCGCTATTCCGCCCGACTGGTGGCCGAGACGGAGCGAGGCCTGCGCAACCGTAACTACCTTTACGATGCCTCGATTGTGCCTGTCCGTCCTGCAGCAGGGCAGGTCGACCTCTGTGTAACAACCCGCGACGTATGGACACTGCTCCCCGGCATATCGCTCGAGCGTGCCGGCGGCGAAGACGAAGTTTCAATCCAGCTGGAAGAGCTGAACCTGAGGGGAACCGGCGTTGCAGTCGGCATTGAATACGAAGAAGACGTCGAGCGTGATTCGCTGCAGTTCTGGTATTCCGACAGGCAGCTCGGCAGCAGCCGCGTGGCGATGAATGTTTCCTACCAGGACAACAGCGATGGCGACAGCGTTGCTTTCGCGCTGCAACGTCCATTCTTTGCCCTGGACACGCGCTGGAGTGCCGGTGGCGATGTACTTGTAGATGACCGGGTCCGGCCGTTGTACGACCGTGGCACGACAAAAGCAGAGTTTCGCCAGCAGCGGGAACTCCTGCGCGTGACCGGTGGCCGCTCGGCCGGGCTGGTCGACGGGTGGGTAAGGCGGTGGACTGTCGGCATGGTCTACGACGATTCCCGCTTCGGGCCCGGCGACACGCCGGCACTGGCCGGCCCGGTACCCGCCGATCGTCGCTTTGTTTACCCGTTCGTCGGCTTCGACCTGATCGAAGACCGTTTCGACACCACCAAAAACCAGGATCAGATGGGGCGGGTCGAAGACCTGTTTCTGGGTACCCGGTTAAGCGCCAGCCTGGGGTGGTCGGGATCGACCTTTGGCGGCGATGATGCTGCGCTGTTTGACGTGCGCTGGAGTACCGGCGTGGGTGTATCGGAGAAAGCCTTGTGGCGACTGCGTGCCGGCTTGCAGGGGCGCTATGAAAACAGCAGTCTGGGTAACGCAATTTTCAGCACCGCGGTACGTTTTACCCGGCGGCATACAAAGCGCAGGATGTTCTACGCCGCACTCGCTGCCGATGCCGGCAGACGTCTCGACATCGACAATCCGCTGCGCCTCGGTGGCGAAAGCGGCCTGCGTGGCTATCCGCTGGCCTATCAGAATGGTGAATCGCGCGCGCTGGTGACCCTCGAAGAGCGCTATTTCACAGACTGGTATCCGCTGCGGTTATTCCGTGTCGGTGCCGCGGTATTTGTCGATGCCGGCCGGGTGTGGGGCCGAAGCGCAGTAAGCGGGCCAGGTCAGGGCTGGCTGGCCGACGCCGGATTCGGTCTGCGGTTGAGCCCGACACGTGGTGGATTCGGCAAGGTGCTGCACATCGACATCGCATTCCCGCTCAATGGCGATGACTCCATCGACAGCGTACAGCTGCTGCTGGAAGGTCGCCGCAGCTTCTGATCCGGAAGGCACCAGGTTGTATTTGTATTCGCACAAGGCTGTCGGGGCCGGTTGGAAGTTATCATAAAGGGGCGAGGCGGAACCGGTCGATGGTGGCAACGGAGAAACTATGCGCGATATAGAGTCGCCACTGGGCTTGAAAGAGCGGGTCCTGTTAAGTTTGATCGATGTTTCTGGTTACCTGACCAGGCCATTGGACTATCGCGGTTATTACATTCTGAATAAGTGGATTGGCCGCGCGATGTCACCTGGCACAACTGCGCAAATCCGACTTAACTCTGACGCACTCTTCGAATTTGTCATCAGTGACCCTTATTGGAATCGACTGATACACAGGGGTTATTGCTACGAAGCCGAGATCTTTTATTTTCTTGAGCTGCTTAAAGGCGATACGTTTTCCTTCGTTGATGGTGGTTCCAATTGGGGCTACTGGAGCATCATGGCTTCGTCATCGGTCTACGGCGCGACAGAAACTGTTGCCTACGAACCGATGCCGCAGGCGTATTCCATGCTCGTTAGAAATTCCGCCATCAATAACAACCGCTTTCGAACAATCAACAAAGCGATTGCGGGACAAGACATGGCAAACGTCGCTATGACGATTGCAGACGTCGCCGAACTGAGTGCTGTCGGGGCCTCGATTTCTGCCCCGGTTGGCGACGACAACTCAACGATTCTGGTAGAGGCGGTTGGCATCGACAGGGTGCTTGGCGAGCTGACGAGCTCTGCTCCTGCTGTAATCAAGCTTGACCTGGAGGGGGTAGAGCGTGATGTCATCGAAGCGGCAACCTGGATCAATGATCATGATTGCGTTCTGGTTTTCGAGGACCACGGTGCCGATACTGAACACAAGGTAGCCGCTGCTGTTATGGCTCGTGACTGGCCAGTCTATTTTTTCCACCGGGATGGTCGTTTGGCGAGGGTTAATTCCCTGGACCACGTTGCTGCACTGAAGACGGTATCCCACCGTGGCTATAATTTTTTTGGCGCGCATCCTGGCGGCAAGTTCGATCGATTGCTTGCTGCCCATGCCGGTGACCGGTAGCCGGCGACAGGATGCGACCTGAGGTGATCCAGGGCAGGTCTTGGGCCATCAGGCCGAACGATGGGGGAGCGTTGCCCGCGGTCGGCTGTGCTTCGAAGCCGGCGGCTGTCGGCAGAAAATGAGCTTCAGGTCACCAGGCGTTGGCCCCGGCCACCTCTGATAGCCAGAGCCTGAATTGTGCGACAATTGGCGATTGACCCCACTTTCCAACATCAATGAAGAGCGCTGATCATGCCAAGCACGCCTTACTCTGAGCAATTCAAATCAGAGGACTTTGTCAACAACTACGAGACGGTCGAATATTCGCCAGGCAGCTATGCCAGCTCGATCTGGGAAATTCAAAAGCCGGTGATGGTGGAATGGATTGAGCGTATTCAGAAAGGCAAAGGAGGGGTAAAGCTCCTCGACTTTGCCTGCGGCACCGGCCGTGTCCTGTCCGAGCTCGAAAACAAAGTCCGGCAAACGACTGGTGTGGATCTTTCTGATCAGATGGTCGCCCTTGCAGAACAAAAATGTGCGTCTTCGGAACTGCTGGTTGGCGATATCGTCAATGATGCAAACCTGGCGAACGAAGATTTTGACATTGTTACCTGCTTTCGCTTCTTCCTGAACGTGGACATGACTACGCGCGAGCAGGTATTGAGTCAGCTGAGAGAAAGACTAATCCGGAAAGATGGTGTGCTTGTTACCAATTTCCATGGCAATCGGAACTCATTACGCCATTTTTCATTGATGTACCGAAAATCGGTGCGTGGCGAATCCCACTCGGAGCTCTCGCCTGCGGAAATTGAATCACTGTTTGCTCGTACCGGATTCGAAATTACTACGATGGCCGGTTTTGGAATCTTGCCCCCGACGCTTTATCGAACGCCCCTGCGCGGTTTGGCGTTTGCTGTTGACCGTGTCTGCAGCAAGCTGCCCTTCCTGCGGCGATTCTCTATTGACCTGATGTATATCTGCAAGCCCAGGTAAACAATACCGGGTCATGCGGTTTCGTAGTTACTGGGTGGGCGGCGTAGACCGTGTTGCAATTCCGGATAGCGTCAGCAACGCAGCCCGGACGAGGATGCTTGCCTTGTATCAGCCGCAACGGACCATGTCGCGAGTGTTCTGGGGAATACTGAGACGCGTGCCTCCGGGTGTTGCCATTCCCAAACACCTGAAGAATGCCAACTCACCTTCGGATCGGTTGCGGCACTTTGACTGGCAGAAGTGGGTAGAGCGTATAGCAGGAGATATCGGCGCGACGGGGTTGTACCCTGCGTTTTACTTCCCGCCAGATTTCCAACGATTTCAATGTGCCGCAATGCTGCTGGACCGGGACGGTCGCCAGGGCGTTTTTGCAAAGCTGTCCTGGGGCGAGAATGCAAAAGCGCGGCTGGCGCGGGAGTATCGCGGGCTGGAGTTCGCCGCGGGGCACCTGAAGTCTGTCTCCACTCCACGAGCACTGGCGCTTGGCGAGCAGGATTCCACGCACTATCTGCTGTGTAGCCTGATGCCGCCTGAAACTGAGGCGCCCCCGGTCAGGTGGGGATGGCCTTATGTTGATTTCTGCAATGAGCTGCAGTCCGGATTTGGTACACAGCGACGTCTGGAATCGATGCACTGGTGGCAACCGGACCAGATGAGCAGCGCGTCGCGCGCAGCCGCTGTATTCCTGGAGAAGAATGAGCCCCCTGACGGGTATCGCCTGAACCCTTCACACGGAGATCTCGCGCCATGGAATGCGCGGGTGCAGGACGGTAACCCCATTCTGTTCGACTGGGAGTGGTTCGAACCCCTGGCGCCCAGGCTGGTCGACCCTTACCATTTTGCGCTGACCAATGCGGTTCTGATTCAGAAATATCGTGATGCGTCTGATCTTCAGCAAGCGGTCCGGAAGATCCTGCAGACGATTCCGCACGCTCCGGAAGAGCTGTTACTGGCTCAGGTATATCTTGCGCTGATACTTCCTGCAAACATAGTTCGGGATTTGATCGAGATACAGATTGCAGCCGCGATGTCGGGCGAGGGCTGATTGTCGTGTCTGATACGTCCCGTCAGCAGATGATCGCACGACGCCTCCTCGGCGGTGGCTTGTTTGCGTTCTGGGGCCGTGTCTTCTCGTCACTGATTGCGTTTGTCATTGGCATTATTCTTGCGCGCTTGCTGAGCCCGGAATCCTTTGGCAGTTATTCCCTCGCGCTGTCCGTCGTGACCCTGATGGCGCTGATAGGGGGTCTTGGTGCTGACCAGGCTGTCGTGCGGCTCATTCCCTCGGCCAGCGACGCGGCGAAGATTGTCTTTGCCCGGACTGGTCTGGTAATCGCGAGCATCGGCGGGTTACTTGCCGGAATAGTGATCTGGCTTGGTGCCGCGACACTTTTTCAGGGACCCATCGACGCACCGCTGCTGGCAGAAAATGCGTTTCTGCTGGGGCTCTGGTGCCTGTTCCTGGTGCTGCAGCGACAGCTGTCTGAAACCTTTCGTGCAAATCACAACATTCGCAACGCCGAGCTCTTTGCCGGGATGGGACGCACCGGGGTGCTGTCGGGAAGCCTGTTCCTGCTGGCGGTTCTGGTGACTAACTCACTCGGAATGATGAATTATCGGGTTGCGGTGCTTTGCGCGCTGTTCTCCGTCGCGGCGACTGCTATCGCTGCATTTGTATTTTTGCTCAACAGCATTCGCGGTAAGTTCAGCCTGGCACTTAACAAGTCAATTTTTTCAATTGCGATTCCGTTAGGGTTTTCTGCGCTGATGATAACAATGCGCGGCCAGGTGGATCTGTGGCTGGTTGCTGGTATCAGTGGCACCAGCGATACGGCTTTGTACACGGCCGCATGGCGTCTCGCCGTGCTGGTGTTGATGCCGACATGGATCGTGAATGCCGTGGTACCACCGATGATCGCCGAGCTGTTCAAGTCACGGGAAATTCCCCTGATGGAATCACTGGTCAGATCGGTTGCCACGGTAGCCTGCATTCCGGCATTTCTCCTGTGCCTGGTCCTGATACTGGGTGCCGAACCGCTGTTGCAGCTGCTGTACGGTGAGTTTTATGGTGATGCATCAACGATGCTGATCTTCCTGGTTATCGCGCAATTCGCTGCCGTGCTGTCCGGGCCGGCCGCAGTGGGGATGGCTATGACTGGCGGCGAGCGCGCGCTGGTAGGCATTTCGACGCTTGCGGTCCTGTTTGCACTGGTTGCTGGGTATTTCGCGGGCATGGCGTACGGCGCCAATGGTGTAGCAGCGAGTTCGGCGGCGACCTTGATATTGCAGAGCAGCGCAATGGCGTGCTGGTTCCGTATGCATCTGGGAATCTGGCCGATTGCGACATTGTCTCCGAGACGCCTGATGGTGCTTGGACGACACTATCTGCCGGGAACTCAACAGCGGGATATGTGAGCAGAATTTGATGCGAGTCCTGGTCGGGCACAATCGCTATACGCAGCACGGTGGCGAAGACGCGGTCTTCAATGCCGAAGTCGCAATGCTCGAATCCAACGGGCATGAAGTTATTGTCTTCGAAAAATCAAATAATCAAATCGCGTCGATGAGCAAGGCCAGCGCTGCGATGTCTTTTGTCTGGTCCCGGGAGAGTAAAAGAGAGTTACAGGAAGTTATTGGCAGGAGAAGGCCGGAAATAGCGCATTTTCACAATACGTTTCCGCTGATTTCGCCATCTGCTTACTACGCCTGTAAGGAAGCAGGCATTCCGGTTGTACAGACGCTCCACAATTATCGCTTGTTGTGCCCGGCCTATACCTTGGTGAGGAACGGTGAGGTTTGCGAGATTTGTATCAACAAATCGTTCGCCTGGCCGGCGATCAGGTACCGTTGTTATCGAGGCTCTGCAATGCAGTCGGCAGGTGTCGGGGCAATGTTGACCATCCACCGACTGATGAAAACCTGGAGCGAAACCGTCAGCGCCTACATTGCTTTGACGCAGTTCTCGCGCGGGAAATTTATCGAGGGCGGTTTCCCTGCAGAAAAGATGCATGTGAAACCCAATTTTATGGTGCCGGCGCAAAGTTCGACGCCCGCGCTGCATGAACGAAATTACCTGCTGTTTGTCGGCAGGCTTTCGCATGAGAAGGGCACCGATGTTTTACTGCATGCCCTGACCCGGCTCAGGCACATACCTGTAAAAATAATTGGCGATGGCCCATTAGCGGAGCAGCTGGACTCATTTATCCAGGACAACGGGCTGACCAATGTTGAGCGCATCGGGCAGCTGCCACACGATGAGGTGCTGCCTTTTGTGGAAGCTGCTGCCTGCCTGGTGGTGCCGAGCCGCTGGTACGAAGGCTTCCCGATGACGATAGTCGAGGCATTTTCGCGGGCGGTACCGGTCATAGCCGCCCGGCTGGGCAGCCTCGCCGAGATTGTGGATGACGGAACTACCGGATTGCACTTCGACAGTGGCAGCAGCGAGGACCTGGCAAGGAAACTGGACTGGGGATGGTCCAACAAAGAGGCCATGCGTGCGATGGGTGATAATGCGCTGCGGGAATTTCGTGACAATTACCTTCCGCAACGCAATCACGAAATACTGATGACAATATACAAGAGCGCAATAGGTACCGGGGACCCAACGTAGCTTATTTGCAGGTATCTTCGGCTCCGGAATTGGCGCAAACGAGCTGCCCTTTCAGGGCGCCCGGCACCTTTTACGCGGGGCTGTTGCGCGTCGTGTCACGCTACCGCAAAGGCCTTGTCAACAAACAGGTCAGCTGCGGAAGCCTGTACCGTTTGGCTTTGACTCCGTGGGGTATGCTGGCAGGCGCTAACTCACTCACTCAGCGATACAGAGGCAAGTCATGCACGTCGTCAATACCGGAAGCTTCAGTTACCAGGGCCACGAGCTTCACTACGAGGAGCACGGGTCCGGCGACCGCGTCGTCGTGCTGCTTCATGGCCTTTTGCTGGATGCCAACGTCAATCGCGGACTGGCCCGCGGGTTTGCAGACCGCGGTTACCGGGTAATTCTGCTCGATCTGCTGGGTCACGGGCGCAGCGACAAGCCGGAGGATGCGAGGCTGCATCGTTTCGACCGTTATGCCGAACAGGTCGTTGAACTGCTGGATCATCTGAGCATCGACAAAGCAGTCATCGGTGGCGTGTCCCTCGGTGCCGACGTGAGCCTGCAGGTCGCCGTCATGGCGCCGGAACGCCTGCACGGGCTGATCGTCGAGATGCCGGTGATGGAAAACGCCACGCCGTTTGCGGCTTTGCTGTTCGTGCCGCTGCTGCTGGGCGTCCAGTTTGGTGGTCCCGTCGCGCGTTGGACCAGCAAGCTATGGGGCCGGGTACCCCGCACACGCTACGAAACAGCAAACAGCGTGCTCAACATGTTGTCCGCGCCGCCCAGGGTCACCGCCGCCGTGCTGCACGGCATCCTTGGTCGGGCCAGTGGCGCCTGACATCAAGCGGCGCCGCGGAATTTCTGTTCCCACGCTCGTGATCGGCCACAAGCGCGACATGCTTCACCCGTTTGCAGACGCTACCAACCTGGTCGAAGAAATCCCCGGCGCACGGTTCCTCGAAGCCAATTCGCTTCTGGAGCTGCGCACGCGGCCGGGGCGTTTGATGCCCCGGATCGTGGAGTTCCTCGACGAAGCCGTTTTCGACAATGGCAGGAATCGAGCGAACCACGCCTGATTGTAAGAGGGAACGATGAGCTATTTGCTTTGGAAGCTGGTCCATGTCGTTTCGGTGGTGGTATTCCTCGGCAACATATCCACCGGGTTGTTCTGGGCTGCACGCGCCCACAGGAGCCGCAACCTGGATCAGGTAGCGTCCACATTCGATAGCATCATTGTGAGCGACCGCTGGTTGACCGTTCCCGGAGTAATCGGGATTGTTGTCAGCGGCATTGCAGGAGCCATGGCGGGCGGATTTCCAATCCTTAGCACTGGCTGGATACTTTGGCCGGCGCTGCTTTTCATCGCTTCAGGCCTGGTTTTTGGAGTCTGGGTTGGACCGTTGCAACGGAAGATCCTGACGTTTGCACAATCCGCCGACGCTTCCGCGCAATCCTGGGCGACCTACTGCAAGCTGTACAAGAGCTGGGAGCTCTGGGGACTTGCGGCTCTGCTGACACCTGTTGCCGCCCTGGTCATCATGGTGTTGAAGCCCGCGCTGCCCGGTATGTAACGCACAATAAGTACCGGGTATTGAATGAACAAAACCCCAATCGATCTGCTGCGCGACGTTTTCGGATTTGACTCTTTTCTTGGCCAGCAAAGCCAGGTAATCGATGCGGTTCTCAATGGCCAGGATGCGATGGTCTTGATGCCAACCGGTGGCGGCAAATCGCTGTGTTACCAGATACCTGCAATGTTGGGTACGGGAACCGGCATGGTGGTGTCGCCGCTGATTGCATTAATGCAGGATCAGGTCAGTGCATTGCGCGAAGTGGGTATTCGCGCCACGTTCCTGAATTCTACGCTGAACGCAAAACGACAGCGCCAGGTATTTGAGCAACTCGAAGCCGGTGAGCTGGATTTGCTTTATCTTGCGCCGGAACGGCTGGTGCAGGCCGATACGCTGGACCGCCTCACTGCACTGAATTGGTCTGTTATCGCAATTGACGAAGCGCACTGTGTATCGCAGTGGGGCCATGATTTTCGTCATGACTATCTGTCATTGGGGCAATTGCGTGAACGCTTTCCGGGCGTGGCGCGCATTGCATTAACGGCAACGGCAACGATGGCAACGCGAAATGACATTGTTGAGCGATTGCAACTGGACCATCCGGCATGGTTTGTCAGCTCTTTCGACCGGCCTAATATTCGTTATCAGGTCGATATCAAGACTGATTCACGTGTTCAGTTAAAACATTTTCTGGCCGCTCACCGGGGTCATGCGGGTATTGTTTATTGTCTGTCACGCAAAAAAACCGAAGAGATTGCAGCCTGGCTGGTGGGCGAGGGCGTCGATGCGTTGCCTTACCACGCCGGACTGGACGCAGATGTTCGTGCCGCAAACCAGTCTCGTTTTATTAATGAAGATGCAGTCGTCATGGTTGCGACGATTGCGTTCGGCATGGGCATTGATAAGCCCGATGTCCGCTTCGTTGCGCATCTGGATTTGCCAAAAAATATTGAATCGTACTATCAGGAAACCGGGCGGGCTGGTCGCGATGGCGAACCGGCCGATGCATACATGGTATACGGCCTGCAGGACGTCGTGCGCCTGGGGCAAATGGTTGAGCAGTCCGAGGCCAGCGGCGAGCACAAGCAAAGCCAGCGCAGCAAGCTTGATGCCGTTTTGGGTTGGTGTGAAGTAACGACCTGTCGTCGCCGACACCTGCTGGCGTACCTCGGCGAAAAAACGGATGCCGATTGCGGCAATTGTGATATCTGCCTGGTGCCACCGGAAACATGGGATGGGACCGTTGCTGCACAAAAACTGTTATCCGCAGTGTATCGAACCGGCCAACGCTTCGGTGCCGCCCATCTGATCAATGTGCTGCGCGGTGCCGATACCGACAAGATTCGACAGCATGGTCACGACAATCTGAGTGTGTATGGCATCGGCAGAGATCGCGACATGATGCAATGGCGGTCGGTACTGCGACAACTTGTCGTGCGAGGCTATTTAAGATCAGACCACACGCGCTACGGCGCCTATGTTCTGACCGACAGCAGCCGCCCATTGCTTGTCGGTGAAGAAACGCTGTTGCTGCGTAATGATCCGGAACGAAAAAGGGGCGGGAAAAAGGCGCGCCGTGTGGCGCCCGAGCTTAGCGATGAAGACATACCCCTGTGGGAGGAATTACGTGCGTGCCGCAAACGCCTGGCCGACGAGCACAATGTTCCACCGTATGTCATTTTTCACGACTCAACCCTAAAAGCGATGCTCAAAGCGCGGCCCACTACTGAGGACGAACTGCTGGCAATCAATGGCGTCGGGCAAACCAAGCTTGAGCGTTACGGGGACGATTTCCTGGCAGCCATTGCCCTTGCCCCGGCATCTGAATAAAAGAGGTCACCTGCGCGTTTGGCCAAGGGTGATAAACAGGGATCATAAAAAAAGCCGTCCTGGGACGGCTTTGGTAGTGGTGTTGGTGGAGGCGGCGGCCACCGAAAAGCACGCCTAAAAATTTTGCGTAATTCTTGTCGTTTACTTGAGGTCAGTTGCCCCCATAAATGCCCCAAGCTTCCCTTTCGTCCCGCAATGTTGAGCCACAAATGGTTTTTAAGCGCCAGCCAATTAATCGCAAGTGCCGCTTCCCGCAACGTTGTTCCATGTGCCGTCAAGATAAACGCACAATGCACTGGAAGAATCGACATATATGTCGCCATTCGTCGGGCCCGCAGGTGGTGTAGACCTTGGAGAGAGCTTGAAAGCATAGGTTTCGATCAAGTTTCCCTCCAGAACGGAACCGGCGTACAACACACTGTCGAGAATAGGTCCGCTGCATACCCACGGATCAATTG
>JABDJB010000082.1 GCA_013003425.1 Gammaproteobacteria bacterium
CCGGCTACCACGGTTACTGGGGGGTCAATTTTTTCGAAACTGACGAGCACCTCGTGTCGGACGGACTGGATTTCCCGCAGCTTACGGAGCAACTGCGGTCGCAGCATGGTCTGAAAACCGTGCTCGACATCGTCTGCAATCATGGCTCACCGTCTTACACCATGCCGCAGGACCAACCCGGGTATGGTGAGATTTACAATGCAGCGGGCGAACTGGTGGCCGATCACCAGAACCTGGCGCCTGAAGATCTCGATGAGAACAATTCGCTGCACGCCTGGTTTCATCGTGAGCCGGACCTGGCGCAGTTGTCCAACATCGATGAGAACAACCCCGACGTACTCGACTACTTTGTTGAAGCCTATTCGCAACGCATCGGGCAGGGTGCCGCTGCATTTCGTATCGATACCATCAAACACATGCCGCACGACTACTGGAAGAGATTCAGTGACCGTATTCGTGAAAGGCACCCCGGCTTTTTCATGTTCAGCGAAAGCTTCGAGTTCAACGCGGCGCGGGTGGCCGAACACACATGGCCGCAGAACGGTGGCATCAGCGTGCTTGATTTTCCGGGCCAGAAACTGATCAGTGAAGTATTCACCGACGCTGACAGCAGTTTTGCCCGGCTGGCAGGCTATCTGCACCTGACCGACGGCATTTACCACAACCCTTACGAGTTGATGACCTTTTACGACAACCATGACATGCCGCGCATGGATGCCGATGAAAACGGTTTTATCGACGCGCATAACTGGTTGTTCACCAGTCGTGGCATACCGGTTATCTACTATGGCTCGGAATCGATGTTCCGCCCTGGTGCTGCCGAACACGGTGGCAATCGCGATTATTTCGGTGTCGACAGTATCGCCCATGCCCGCTCTCACCCGGTGCGTGCTGCGCTGGAACAGATTGCAGACGTTCGCCGCCAGTCGCCGGCACTGCAGCGTGGCCTGCAGGCCAATCTTGAATTGCGTGATGATCGCGCCGTTTTCTTTCGGATTTATCAGAATGATGGTGTTACGCAGACTGCGCTGGTGCTGCTGAACAAAGGTGACTCGGCGGAGAAAATTCGTGTGAACAAATGGTTAAGTACCGGCACCTGGCGTGATGCCATGTCTGGTGAAGAATTAGTCGTTTCCCTGGAGCAGCCGGTAATCGAGCTTGCGGTGCCGGCGCACGGGGTTCGCGTGTTACTGCTGGACGGGCCGAATACTGATGAGCTGCTGGCAGCGGAGCTCGCCACGCTGCAGGCAAAAGCGGTGCGCCCAAGTATGGCGACAACCGGGGCAGCACAGTGAGGCTCGCCATCCTGTTGCTGCTGCTGGGGCTGACCGGTTGTGCCACGCAGCCCGATTCATCGCTGACGCGGGAAGGCGTGTTCCAGCCGCGGCCCTATGTCACCGTGGAGCACCCGGCCTGGGCGCGCAATGCGGCCATCTACCAGATCAATACCCGGCAGTTCACGTCTGAAGGGTCGTTTGCCGCGGCCGAGGCCCAGCTGCCACGAATTGCCAAACTCGGCGCCGATATCATCTGGCTTATGCCGATCCATCCGATCGGCGAGAAAAAGCGCAAGGGCTCGCTCGGCAGTCCCTATGCGGTGCGCGATTACTTTGCGGTCAACCCGGAATTCGGCACGCTGGATGATTTCCGCAGTTTTGTAGACACCGCCCACCGGCTGGGGATGTACGTGATTATCGACTGGGTAGCCAACCACACGGCCTGGGACAACCCGATGATAGTCGAGCACCCGGAGTGGTATACGCGCGATGCGAATGGCGAGATTACCCACACCACCGGAACCGACTGGACCGATATTGCCGACCTGGACTACAGCCACCCGGGACTGCGTCGCTACATGACCGCAGCGCTGGAGTTCTGGGTGCGCGATGTCGGTATAGACGGCTACCGCTGCGACGTTGCCGGCTACGTGCCGCTGGACTTCTGGAACACCGTGCGCCGCCGCCTCGATGCCATCAAGCCCGTTTTCATGCTGGCCGAGTGGGAAAGCCGTGACATGCATGGCGCGGCGTTCGACGCCACCTACGCCTGGAGCTGGAATTCGATGCTGCACCAGGTGGCCAGGGGCGATGCGGATGCCGGTGCAATACGTGGCTGGTATTTCGGGCACGAAAACATCTGGCCCTATGACGCGTGGCGTATGACCTTTGTCAGTAATCACGACAAGAACACCTGGGAAGGGACGCAGTTCGAACTGTTTGGTGATGCACTGGAAGCGGCCATCGTGCTGTCGGTGGTGGGCGAGGGGATGCCACTGCTGTACAACGGGCAGGAGGCCGGCAACACAAAACGGCTGGAGTTTTTTGAACGCGACCCGATTGCCTGGCGCGAGCACCCGATCGGCGAACTTTACCGGCAGTTGTTTGCCCTGCTCGAGGACAACACCGCGTTATGGCATGGCTGGTACGGCGCGCCAATGACGCAAGTGGCCAACAGCAGTCCGCAGGCGGTGTACAGCTTTGTCCGTCGCAACGAGTCGGACAGCGTTGTGGCGCTGTTTAATTTTTCCGCTGCGAGCCAGTCGGTAACGTTGGATCTTCCGGCTGAGACTTACCGGGATTACTTCAGCAGCGAGCGTGTCAGCGTCGACCAGGCATTCGAACTGGCGCCGTGGTCTTACCGTGTCCTGACACGCTAGGCGCTCTCCCGCAGCACCAGCTCGGTCGGCAGCAGCTCTGACTCGACCGGCCGCTCTTCAATCCGCGCAACCAGTTTTTCCACCAGCAACTGGCCGGCCCGTGCCGTGTCCTGGCGCACCGTCGTGATTGCGGGACGGGCATAGGCTGCAGCGGGTATATCGTCGAAACCCATTACGCTCACATCACCGGGCACGCTTTGGCCTGCGTCACGCAATGCCCGCAGCGCCCCAATGGCAATCAGGTCGCTGGCGGCAAACACGGCATCGAAAGTAATGCCGCTCGCGAGCAACTGCTGTATCGCTGCTTCGCCTGACTGCAGCTGGCTGTCGGCATCAACCTGCAGTTCGTCGGCTGTCCCGATACCGGCCGACTGCAGCGCCTGGCAGTAGCCGTCATGGCGTGCCTTGAATTCGGGATGGTCGTCGTCGGTATTGCCAAGGAAGGCGATTCTGGTGCGGCCTTTCTGCAGCATGTATTCGACGGCTGTTCGGCCGCCACCACTATTGTCACAGCCAACCGATAGCCACGGCTGCGACGACACCAGCGGACCCCAGAGTATGAAATGAGCATCGGCGTTGAGCAGCAATTGCAGCCGCTCGGCAAAGCGCAGGTAATTGCCATAGCCCAGCAGGATCAGGCCGTCGGCACGATTGCTCAGCTCGTAGCGGGCCGCCCAGTCCTTGCTCAGCTGCTGGAATGACAGCAGCACGTCGTAGTCGAGCCGTGCCGCTGCCCGCGTGATGCTGCCGAGCAGGGCAAGGAAAAACGGGTTGATCCGCGAGCTGTCCGCCGTGGTGTCTTCGAACAGCAGCAGCGCCAGGGTGCGGCTTTGGCCGGTGCGCAGGCCGGCGGCGCTGCGATCGACCCGGTAATTGAGTTTCCGTGCCACCTCGAGGATGCGCTGCCGGGTTTCCGGGCGTACCAGCGGGCTGCCACGCAGTGCGCGCGATACCGTGGCCTGGGAGACACCTGCGGCATCGGCGATATCACGGGAGGTGGGGCGGTTTTTCATACTGATGATGCGCCGCACAAAGCGGCGTTTGTTTTTTTAACCGGCGTCCAGCTTGTCAGCCCCGACCGGTTGCATACGATTGCAGCACTGTAGCAGAAAGGGCCGCCAGCATGTTGTTTGCGATACAATCAGGATGTTATTTCGGGGGAAAACAAGCCGCGGGCAAAGCATGCCCGGCCACCCGGTGTGGTGCGCCTGAACGCCATTTTCGCCGCACAAATCATGCTTGCATGTAATTAGAACGACTTGGGGCAACTGCAATGAAAGACAAGGTCAATTGGGGTCGTAACAGCCTGTCGGCTGCCGTTTCGCTGGCACTGGCATCAGCGGTTGGCGCACAGGCGCAGGACGTCATCGAGGAAGAGGAAGAAGCACAACAGCCAAAAGTGCTGGAAGAGGTGGTCGTCACCAGTTTCCGCCGCAGTCTGCAAAACTCGATTGACCTGAAGGCATCTGAAACCTCTATCGTCGAGGCAGTCTCGGCCGAGGAAATCGGCAAGCTGCCCGACGTCAGCATCGCCGAGTCGCTGGCGCGGCTACCCGGGCTGGCGGCGCAGCGGCTCAACGGTCGCGGCCAGGTCATCAGCGTTCGTGGATTGGCACCGGACTTCACAACTGCCCTGCTGAATGGCCGACCGCAGGTCAGCACCGGCGACAATCGCGGCGTCGAGTTCGACCAGTATCCTTCCGAGTTGCTCAGTTCCGTCGTTGTCTATAAGACACCGGACGCCTCGCTGATCGGCCAGGGTCTGGCCGGCACCGCCGACCTGCGCACGATTCGGCCGCTCGAGTATGGCGAGCAGGCGATTGCCGGCAATATTCGCTATGAACAGAATGAGCTGGACGCGCTGAATGCCGGCTCTACCGACGACGGCGTGCGTTTCAGCTTTTCCTATGTCGACCAGTTTGCGGATGACAAATTTGGCCTGGCGATCGGTTTTGCCCACATGACCAACCCCAGCCAGGAAAAACGCTTCAACGCCTGGGGCTACCGAAATCTTGCAGATGCGACGCTGCCGCTGTCCGACCCGAACGATCCGGACAGCGAACGGCTGACACCCGCCGACTACGGCCTGGCCGACGATGACCTGGTGATCAATGGCGCCAAGCCCTTTGTGCGTTCCAGCGAACTGGAGCGTGACGGCCTGATCGCCGTGATGGAATGGCAGCCCACGGACCGCTTCTCAACTGCGCTGGACATCTACGCCTCAGATTTCAGTGAAACCCAGCTGCTGCGTGGTATCGAGTTTCCTCTCGGCGACGCACAGGATGGTGCCGATACTTTCCTTGTGCCCGGGAATGTGAGTAACGGCGTGGTTACCAGCGGCACGTTTATGGATGTTAAGGGAGTGGTGCGCAACGACGTCAATTTCCGCGACGCTGAGCTGCGCGCGTTTGGCTGGGAGGCCAATTACGATATCAACGACAACTGGACCGCCGGCATCGATGTCAGCTTCTCCAGTGTCGAGCGGCGCGACCAGCTGCTGGAAACCTACTCGGGCACCGGCGCAACCGATGAGTTCTCCCCGGATGGCGACGGCGGTCCGCTGGATAACCTGAGCTTTGTGCTCAATGGTGAAAGCGCTGTGTTCAGTTCGGAACTCAACTATGACGACCCGAACCTCATTCGGCTGACCAGCCCGCACGGATGGGGTAACAACAACGTCGACGGTGGCCAGCTTGGCTACACCAACAACCCGCGTATCCAGGACGAACTCAGTCACTTCACCCTGAGTGCTGAACGTTTTTCCACGGGTGGCACATTCAGCAGCATCGAGTTTGGCCTGAACTACAACGAGCGTATCAAGTCGCTGGTCGCGGATGAGTTTTACCTGGGTTTGGCCAATGGCGACTTCGAGGCGCCGCTGGGGGCGACGAACGGGTTTACCGACCTGTCGTTCCTCGGTATTGGCAACATGGTCAGCTACGATCCACTGCAGGCATTTAACGATGGTCTGTACACGCTGTCGCGTAATACATTTTCCGACGTCGTCATCAAGAGCTGGTCAGTCAAGGAGGAGGTCACCCTGGCCTACGTGCAGATGAACATCGACACGCAGGGCGGCCGCGTGCCGCTGACCGGGAACATTGGTGTACAGGTAGTGCATACCGACCAGAGTTCCAATGCATTTGGTGCAGTACCCGATGCACAGGGGTTCCTCGAGGGCGTGCTGACGCTGCCGGTTTCCGCGGGTAAGGACTACACGCTGACACTGCCCAGTCTGAACCTGAGCTGGGAGATTGGCGACCAGAAGTATCTGCGTTTCGGCGCCGCACGCACGCTGGCGCGCCCACGCATGGATGAGCTGCGCGCCAGTGGTGTGGTTACGTTCAACGATCGTGCGGCGTGTGTCATCGATCCGAACGACCCGACCGACGACGGCAGTGACTGTAATCCCAATGATCTGGATGATTCGGCGTGGAGCGCCAACGGCGGCAACCCGCTGCTTGATCCATGGCTGGCGGACTCAGCCGATCTGTCGTTCGAGATGTATTTTCCGGATGACCTTGGTTACATTGCCATTGCTGCATTTTACAAACAGCTCGACAGTTACATCTTTGACCAGGACCTGGCCGGTGACTTCTCGGACTTCCCCACCGGCGACCTTGTGACGCTTACCGATATCGGCCGCGTGTCGCAGCCGGATAACGGCACCGGCGGTCATATCAAGGGTCTTGAATTTGCACTGACTTATAACTTCGACTCGCTCTGGCCGAAACTGCGCGGACTCGGCGTGTTCATGAGCGCGTCTAAAAACGACAGCAGCGTCATCCAGGATCCGGACGATCCGTCGTTGCCCCTGCCGGGACTGTCCGAAGATATACGCAATATTACCGTGTTCTATGAGCGCGGAGGATTCTCAAGCCGGGTCAGCAGTCGTTACCGTTCGCAGTTCCTTGGCGAGGTATCGGGCTTCGGTGCCGGTCGCGACCTGACGCTGGTCGAAGAGGAGTCTATTGTCGATGCGCAGATCGGCTACAGCTGGTCGAGTGGGCCACTGGCAAATCTGTCCGTCTTTCTACAGGGCAATAACCTGAGCGACGAGCCATTCCGCACTTTTCTAAATAATGACCCGCGCCAGGTGCGGGATTTCCAGCGCTACGGACGCTCGTTCATGCTCGGTGCATCGTACAAATACTGATGGGGGAAGCTGAGCCGACCCCTGTCGCCGGGAGGGCGGCAGGGGTTTCTTTTTTGGAGTAAGGCCGGTCGACAAGCGCGTAAAAAAAGTAGTGATTGCCGGCGGCGGTACTGCCGGCTGGACGGCCGCTGCGGTCCTGGCACGAACCATGGGGCCGCTGCTCGATATCGAGCTGGTCGAATCGGAGCAGATCGGCACCGTCGGTGTGGGTGAGGCGACCATCCCGCAGATTCGCCTGCTGATTAACCTCCTGGGAATCAATGAGAACGAGTTTCTTCGCAACACGCGCGGCACCATCAAGCTGGGTATCCAGTTCAATGACTGGGGACGGGTCGGGGATTCCTACATGCATGCTTTCGGGTCGATTGGCCGTGGCCTGGGCATGCTCGATTTTTATCCGTACTGGCTGCGCGGCCGCACCACCGAGCCGGGTGACCTGTGGCGCTACTCGCTCAACTACCAGGCTGCGATTGCCAATCGCTTCGCGCCTCTCAGCAGCCTTGGTGATACCGGAATGGCCGGCCTTGTTCATGCCTGGCACTTCGACGCAACGCTGGTGGCGCAGCTGTTTCGCCGTTACAGCGAGCAGCTGGGCGTGGTGCGTACCGAAGGGCGTATCAACCGGGCCAGACTCAACGGCGAAACCGGTTATATCGAAGCGCTGGAGCTGGATGACGGCCGGCAGGTGGCCGGCGACCTGTTCATTGACTGCTCCGGTTTTCGTGGCCTGCTGATCGAAGAGGCGCTGCAAACGGGCTATGAATCATGGACCCACTGGTTGCCGTGCGACCGCGCTATTGCCGTGCCCAGTGCCAGCACCGAGTCACTGCGCCCCTATACCCAGGCAACCGCACGCCGTGCCGGCTGGCAATGGCGCATCCCGCTGCAGCACCGTATTGGCAACGGTCATGTTTACTGCAGCCAGTACCTTGATGATGACCAGGCCGAAACCATGTTGCTGGCCAACCTGGACGGCAAACGCATTGGCGAACCGAACCGGCTGAGCTTCGCTACCGGGCGGCGTAAAAAGTTCTGGAACCGCAACTGCCTGGCGCTCGGTCTTGCCGCCGGTTTTATGGAGCCGCTGGAGTCGACCAGTATTCATCTCGTGCAGTCCGGGCTGAGCCGGTTGCTGGACCTTTTCCCCGACCGTGATTTCGCTGCGGCAAAAATCGACCAGTACAACCGCGAAACCATCTTCGAGTACGAGCGCGTCAGGGACTTTCTTATCCTTCATTACTACGCCACCGAGCGAACCGACAGCGAGTTCTGGCTCGAATGCAGCCAGATGGCAATACCCGACACCTTGCAGCAGAAACTGGATATGTTTCGCGACGGTGGACGCATTTTCCGCGTAGCCGATGAGTTGTTTACCGTTGTCGGCTGGCTACAGGTGCTGATCGGACAGCATGTCAGGCCAGGCGGCTTTCATCCGCTGGCCGACCGGCTGTCAGACGATCAGTTGCAGGAGTTTTTGCGACAAGTTCGCGAGGTTATCGACAAGGCGGTGCAGGAACTGCCGCTACACCAGGACTATATCCGGCGCCATTGCGCCGTGGCTGAGGGCTAGTCCAGTTCCAGCAACAGGACCGAGCGTCCGGGCAAACGGTATTTCCTCCCAAGCGCAATGCTGCGGCCGCCGATTACATCGCGCGCCCGGGTTGCGGTTCCGATATGTTCGGCAAAACGTGAAAAATCCAGCGCTGTAGCCTTTTCGTTCTTGTTGATCACCGCCATCACCCGCGATTGGTCGTCATAGCGAAACCAGGCGTACACGCCATTGGCCGGATAGTAGTGCGCCAGCCG
>JABDJB010000083.1 GCA_013003425.1 Gammaproteobacteria bacterium
AGACATCGTCGCGGCTGGAAGCCGCTCCCACGAGACATCGTCGCGGCTGGAAGCCGCTCCCACGAGACATCGTCGCGGCTGGAAGCCGCTCCCACGAGACATCGTCGCTAGTAGTCGCGGCTGGAAGCCGTTCCCACGAGACATCGGTCGCGGCTGGAAGCCGTTCCCACGAGAGATGGTTGCAAGTGGTTGCGGCTGGTGATCAGGGCGCGTGATGCGAGACGCTGCGGGCGCGCGGCAGCTTTTCCGCGGTAACCACGTAACGCAACGGGCCGCCCGGGTTCACAGCACCGAAAGGGTAACAGGTCACCAGCGTCATCCAGCTGCCACCGAGATTCAGCGGCAACTGCCCGGCCGTGCTGTCGGCAACCTCGATGTAGGCAACCCGAAACCAGTGCTCACTGCCGTCGTTACGCTCTACCAACAGCCGGTCGCCAATCGTAAGTTTCTGCAGGAATTCGAAATGCGTATCGCGGTGCGCACCAATAATGCTGTTGCCCTCGTTGCCGGGCAGCGCACTGGCATTCATGTGTCCCGGCCCGAACGCCATGGTCGCGCCGCTCATGCCAGACAACACAATGAGATCGACGTCATGCTTGAACGACTGCAGCCGCGCAACCGGCCAGATATCGGCCCATGGCCACGGTTTTACCGTCTCGCGCGACCTGCCAGTGTCACGCCAGGCGCGTTCCAGCAGCTCCTGGGCCAGCGCGGCCTTGGCTGGTATGTAAGCTGCGGCGGCTAGCTGCGCCATTCCTGCGATTGCCAGTGCCATTACCAGGTACCGCCTCACTGCCGGCGGCCCGCCAGCAACCCGGCGCCGGACAGTAGCAGCGAAAACAGGCCCAGCAGGGCAAACAGGGCTGCGGGTGTGGCCCCAGCCGGATAGCCGGTCATCGTCGAGCCGGCCGGCGCATTGGCAGGCACAACGGCACGGTTCATCAGCGTTCCCGGTGCGCGTACCGGAGTCCGGTCGACAGCGACCAGGCTGGTGTAACGACTGACCAGGTGATACTTGAGAGCAAGCTGCACTACGCCGGCGCGCACCTGGTCGGGATCGGCGCCGGTAACGACGCTATCCATCAGCGCTTCGATCCGGCCACGACCCCACAAAGCCGCAACGCCGGCAGCATCGTCTTTGCTGCCGAGCGACAATTTTCTTTGCCAGGGCACATGCTGCTGCTTGCCGCGCACGGTGAATTCACCCTGCAAAGAACTGAGCTTTGCCCGCACCATGACCGGCTCACCGGCATACAGGTCGCGTATCCGCTGCGGCCATACCTCGCTGCCGGCGGGCGCCTCGATTTTGATGTCATACAGCACCGGCCGTTCCAGTCGCGCCAGCAGCATGTCCATGCGCTCCTCGATCATGTGGTCCGCGCCAATTTGAGTGAATGTTCCGCGACCGAACTCGGCTGCTTTACGCATGAACCAGTCATTGGGTGCTGAGCCTATGCCAACCGTGAACAGGCGCGTATTACCCAGTTCCCTGCTGATCCCGCCAAACAACATCTGTTCATTACTGACGCTGCCATCAGTAATAAAGACAACCTGACGCAGATAGCCATCGGCCGTCGCGGTGATATCTGCCTGTTCGTCCAGCGCCAGTTTCAGCGCCTTGTCGATGTTGGTGCCGCCGTCGGCATCAAGGCTGCGTACGAAGCCGATTGCGTGCTGCTTGTGTGACGGGTCTGCAGGCACGGCATAGCGATACAACTGACGGGCGCTGCCGGAAAAACGCACTACGTTGAATCGGTCTTGCGGCGCGAGCCGGTCGATAGCGTACTCGAGCGCAGCCCGGGCCTGGCGAATCGAGCTGCCGCCCATCGAGCCCGAGGTGTCGATGACATAGATGATCTCCCGCGGCATGGATGCGACAACGGCATCCTCTGCCGGCGGCATCATCATGATCAACGCAAAATCCTCACCCTTCCAGGTCTCGGTAAACACAGCCACCTGTGGATCGGCGCCCAGCGCCGGCTGCCACACCAGCTCCAGGTCGCGGTTCATGGCGACGCGGTCCTTGTCAGGCGTCAGTATGTAAGTCGTTCCCGACTGCCGGGTATTGAAGTCGTGGTACAGGCTTTCCAGCCGGGCCAACTGAAACCCGGCATCGATGGTTACGCTGATGCTGGCGCTGTTGCCCTGCCCGGGCGGGTGAAAGACGGCGGGACCCGAATGCGATACGAAGGGCACGCAGCATGCATGCGGCGCTGCACCGACAGCAGCGAGAAGGGGCTCCGGCTGTTCCGGTGTGTAGCGCGGCGTGACCGTCATGGGAAAACGCAGGCTGAACGCGCCCTGTACGTAACGCAAAGTCTGCAGGTACCCGATCCGGACTTCGACAGTTTCACCCGGGCCGATGTTGGCTACAGTCGTGGTAAAAAGATTCGGTCTGTCCTGCTCGACCAGGCTGGCGCGCTGACCTGATTCTTTTGCCCGCTCATAGGTCTTGCGCGCTTCCGCTTTTTCGCGGATTTCGCCAACGATAACCCGCTCTCCAATGCGTAGCTGCAACGTGTCGACAGCGGCGTCATCCGGCAACGGAAAAACATAGACGCCTTCGACAAAATCAACCCCGTCGTTGCGAAAGCTCTGGTGCACGTTGACGCGCGCGATCATGCCATTGACGCTGATATCGACATCCGTTTCCAGGCGCGGCGCCTCGATGTTGACGCCATCCGAACGGAACAAAAGCGTGCCAGCGCTGATCTCACTCTCTGCAGCACTCACCGCCTGCGCGGCCAGCGTGGCCGCTGCAGCCAGCAACATCAGCATGGTGAGGAAACGGCTCATGGCCTGGCCACGCGAGCGGCGCAGCATGCTTCTGGTGACAGGACGGCCCTGCCCGGGCCTGAATGTTTCGCTGATGCGCGGACGCCTGTACATGCCGTTACTCCCCATGAATTGTTGATGGGAGGTATTTAGCGCCCTGAATAGGGCTGCTCGTGGCACGGTCAGTGGCAATATGCGGATCGAAAATGGCAGATTGTGACACTGACGCAGCCGGCACTGTGGTACAAAAGCAGCCGGCGAGACTACGGCACAAGCCGCACTTGCCGGCTGCCATTTGAGAGGAAAGAGAAATGTCCAGACAGATCGCTATCGTCGAAGACGAGCCTGCAATCCGTCACAACTACGAAGATGCGTTTCGCCGCAACGGCTACGACGTGCGCAGTTTTGCTGACCGCGGTACGGCGCTGTCGGCTTTTCGGCAGTCATTGCCTGACTGCGTCGTGATCGATATCAACCTGGGCGATGAAATCGAGGGCGGCTTTGACCTCTGCCGTGACCTGCGCGCGCAAGCGCCCGATCTGCCTATAATCTTTCTCACCGCCCGTGATAGTGAACTGGACGCCATTTCCGGGCTGCGACTTGGTGCGGATGATTACCTGACCAAAGACATCAGCATTCCTCACCTGATGGCGCGTGTTGCCGCGCTGTTTCGCCGCTCCGAAGCGCTGCGCCGTACGGTCGCCGATGAGGAAGTGATCAGCCGTGGTCGGCTGGCCCTGGACAGCGACCGGATGACTGTCACCTGGGATGACCACCCGGTCGCGCTTACCGTCACTGAGTTCTGGCTCGTTCATGCTCTGGCGCGCTACCCCGGTCATGTAAAAAGCCGCCAGCAACTCATGGATGCCGCCAACGTCGTGCTGGACGACAACACCATCACTTCGCATGTCAAACGCCTGCGGCGCAAGTTCAGGGACATCGATGACAACTTCGACGCCATCGAAACCGTGTACGGAATGGGCTACCGCTGGAAGGGCGAGGAAGCCTGATACGCAGTGCGACTACGCACACAACTGCTGCTCGTTTCTCTGTTGACCCTGGCACTGCCATGGGCCGGCTGCCAGTACGTACGTGAATTCGAATCTGCCCTGCGCCAGAGCCAGCAGGATTCCCTGGCCGACGGTGCCGGCGCAATCGCAGCAATGCTGGCAGCGCGCCCAAACCTGCTGGTGCGTGACCCGGTCCAGCTGGTCGCCGGCGATGACACGGCTACAAGCGGTATCTATGCGGTAAAACTGCCGTCCTTCGTGACGCTCGACGGCTTTGTTGCTGACTGGGATCTGGCTGCAGATGACTTTCACGTAATCGACGAACCGATTTCATTACGTTATGCAGCCGGGCTGGACCAGAGCAATGCCTGGCTGTACGTCGAAGTAAGCGATAACCACGTAGTCTACGAATCACCGGATGGCGGGCGCGGTGACCACGTGCTGATCGACTACGAGGATTCCGCCGGTCAGAGCAAGCAGCTGCTGGTCGCAACTGCCGCACGTGGCCGCGGCGGCGTGCGCCGACGGCAGGACACCCGGTGGGTAAACGAACCACAGGCGCAGGCCGTCTGGGAAGAAAACAGCAACGGCTACCAGGTGGAGATACGCCTGCGCGACAGGTTGATTGGCGCACGACTCGGTCTGACCATCGTTGATGCCGACCCGGATGGCGCAACACGACGTGCATCATCCTACCGCGGCATCCGGCCGGGAATGTTTATGCACCGGTTGCAGTCGCTCGAAGACGCGTTACAGGACTTCGGTTTTGGCAACCGGCGCATCGTGGTTACCGACCCGGCCGGATGGGTAATTGCCGCGGTTGGCGACACGCGAAGTTTAACCGGCGCGCGCGCGTATCCCTTGCTGGAAAAACTGCTGCGGAAAATTATCAGCCCGGGGCGCGAACCGGATCCGCTACGCGAAGCGCGCCAGGGGCAGCTGCGCTCCACCGAGATTACCAGTGCACTGAATGGACAGGCCGATGCACGCTGGTACAGCGCCGTCGATCAACGCACTGCCATTGTGGTTGCAGCGCACCCCATTGCCGTTGATGGACGATTGCGTGGCGCCGTTGTGCTCGAGCAGACCAGCGACGCCATTCTTACCCTCACGGACCGCGCCCTGACCCGGCTGCTGCTGCTGACATTATTCGCGACGCTGATAGCCGCTGCAGGACTGCTGGGATTTGCGACATACCTGTCAATTCGCATCCAGCGACTGAGCCGTGCCGCGGAACGCGCGGTGACTCCGGACGGCATTATCAGCAGCGAACTGCCGGGCACTGCTGCGGCGGATGAGCTGGGCGACCTGTCACGCAACTTTGCCGGTCTGCTCGGCCGGCTCGGCGAGCACACTGACTACCTGCGGACGCTGGCCAGCAAGCTGTCGCATGAATTACGAACACCGCTGGCCGTGGTCCAGTCATCGCTTGATAACATGGAGGCAACCGGGTTACCCGAAAACACACGTGTTTACGCCGAACGGGCCCGCGAAGGCTCGCAACGCCTGCGTAGTATTCTCACTGCAATGAGCGAGGCAAGTCGCGTAGAGCAGGCTATAGCCAGCGCCGACATCGAGCTGTTTGATCTGCGTGCGCTGGTCGAAGGCTGCTTTAATGGTTACCGTGATGTCCACACCGATCGTCGCTTCGTTCTCGAGCTGCCGTCGCAGCAGGCCATGATAGCGGGCGTGCCGGAACTCATTGCTCAAATGCTCGACAAGCTGGTCGACAATGCGGTCGACTTCAGTCCTGACAACGGGCGCATCGAAATGTCGGTTCTGTTGGAGGAACGCGCTGCACAACTGAGCGTGGCCAACGAGGGGCCATCACTGCCGCAAACCATGCAGTCGCAGATATTTGATTCCATGGTTTCGCTGCGCCAGAGCAAGGGAGCTGAGCCGCACCTCGGCTTTGGTCTGCACATTGCGCGACTCATTGCCGAGTCGCACGAAGGGTCCATCAGCTGCCGCAACCTGCCGGCCGACGCTGGCGTGGTTTTTACGGTTACTTTGCCACTCAATCGTGCCGGCGCAGCCGGCGAATGAACCCGGCAAGACCACGGCTGTCTGGATGACTGCCTGACTCCAGGCCTGCCAGCATGCGCTCCTGGTCGGCGTCCGACCGGTTCTGTCCGAGTTTGAATTTTCCGGTCAGGTTCGTAACCGGTAGCCGGAAACAAACGATGTGTTGTAATTGAACAGTGCGGTAGTCATCAGGCAGCTGCCGGTCCCAGGCAGCGCCATACTGCGATTCGTAGAAGTCCGCCATTCGATCCACCAGCTCGCTGACCTGTGCGTTGTCGGTAACGACTTCCGCCGTGCCGGCTGCATGCACTGCTGTGTAGTTCCAGGTTGGCACCTCGCGGGTATCGGTGTACCACTGCGGTGAAATGTAGCTGTGCGGGCCGTGGAAAATCGCGATTGTTGAACCGCCCGCCAGGGCGGCGCCATGCGGGTTGGCGCGGGCCACGTGCCCGCTAAGGGTGATATCACTGCCGTCGACATCGACAAGTACGGGGACATGGCTGATGACGGGTTCAGCCTCACCCACTGTGATCAGCGTGCAAAAACTGTAGTGCCGCATAAACCCGACCAGGCGCTCGCGATCGTCTATCCGGAACGTCCGCGGTGTATACATCAATCAGGAATCTTCGTAGACGATCAGCTCACTGGTCTGCAACATGCCGGTATCGTGAATGATGTCGCCGTCCGATGTCACCACCAGCCCGATCATTCCCTGTGTCGATATGCGCCGGACTGAAACCAGCGTGATACGGCGCCCCTGCACCACCTCACTAAAGTTGCCTCGTCCGCGAATGTTGCGCTGTACCTGTGTGCCATCGGTGTCTTCGTAAACAAAGTACCCACTGAATTCGGTTGGGATCACGGACACCGAACCACGAACGTTTACCCCGAGTGTGCGGGTCTTTGTCGCGCTATCACAGCCGGTCAATACGCTTAACATAAAGACCAGGAAGAGCAGCCGGACTGACTGCCATGATTTTCTATTTCTTTGCTTCAATTCCAGCACTGGCGCTTCGGCGCCATTCCCCAACAGCAGGGCACAATAACAGGCTTTACTGACCCTCGGCGACTTTCTTGAGATCTTCTACGTCTCTCTGGAAGATTTTCTTCGTCGTGCCCATCATCAGCCAGCCAAGCGGCGCGAAAAGCTTTGCTTTCAGGGATACAGGCTTCGCTTCAAACTGCACATTTACTTCAGTGCCGTCGGCGACCGGCTCGAACTGGTAGATGCTGCGGTAGCGGGTGCCGTGTGAATCACATTCCACCGTATAGCTTTTATTCTCACGGAAGTCAGTAAACTCCATTTCCTCGGTGGCACTCTTGCCAAATATTTCGCGTGTTTCGCTGAACCGCGTACCGATGCCAACCGGTCCCACAGTGAGCTTCTCCAGACTCGTGATGCCGTCAATATGCTGCGGCATCTGTTCCAGTTCGGTGAACAGGCGGAATACCTCATTCGTCGGTCGTCCGATACGCTGCGAAAAATTCATTCTGGCCATCTTTGTCTCCGGATCAGTCTAGAAATCGACTTCCATATGCCAGCGTATTCCTGCCTTGAGGGCGTTACTGAATAGCTCCTGGTACTCGTCCAGTTCTTCGCAGACATGATTTGCATCATGCACGTCGCCCGGATTCTCGCGTATATATTCGGCTACCTTTGTGGCCCAGTCCAGTCCTTCGGACGGATCGAACCACACGACGTGGGCATCGGCGACTGTGCCATGAAAGTCATCTTCTTCGTCGTCAAAGTACTCTGTAAGGTCTGCGCTTACAAAGTCTTCCAGTGTTTTCAGCCCCAGCATCCTGGCGATGCGGTTGACATTGGTTGCCGCCTTGGCAAGAGCCTTTCCGTTCACGAAGGTATTAAATCCCGGATCAGGCTCCTCCAGGACGACGAAATACGCGGCGCTCATCTCGACCTCCCGGAAAAAAATTACCACGGGCGCGACAAAAACCCAAAGACAAGCCTTGATTGCCCGTGCTGCTACGCAGCAATCTGCTGCCGGATACAGCAGCCAGAATCAGCCGCGCGCCATCAGCGCGATCCCGACACTGGCCAATGCAGCGATAATGAATGGCGCCGGATGGATAGCGAGAAATCGCAGCACTGTCAGTGTTTCGCCCGATTCAGGGCCGTGACCGAGAGTAATGTGGCTGATCACGCCCACCAGGACAGCCACCAGCGCGAGCATGCCTCCGGTCAGGCTGACCCATTGCGGCAACCACTCTGCCTGCGCTTGCCGCACAAACAATCCTGCGATCAGCACTGCCAGTCCGGCAGCCGCAACGAGCAGCAATGGTGAGTACAGATCAAACATCTCCACCGAAACTTGCCTGGTAGTCTTCGATGGATGCCTCAAGGACGGCAAGCGCATGCTCGCGCCCGTACGGCGCCCCCACCTTGACACGCTGCGCCGGCTCTCCGGGAAGCAGTTTGTAGGTGGAAAAGTAGTGCCGCAGCCGGTCCACCAGCATGCGTGGCAGTTCGTCGACTTCCTTTATTTCTGACCAGATGTTGTCGCGTTCCAGCACAGCGATAATCTTGTCGTCGGCTTCACCATGATCGAGCATCGGCAGGCCACCGACCACGCGCGCCTTGAGCAACACTTCGGCACGGGCAATCGGCCGCTCGCTCATCACACAGATATCCAGCGGATCACCGTCACCGCGGTCGGCTCCCGTCATCAGGCCAGCAACCCGGTCGCCAGCGTAGGTGGCTGGAATAAACCCGTACAGCGTTGGTGGTAATGACGATGTCCGATGCGGACGATCGACGCGGAGATACCCGCTGTCCTTGTCTATCTCGTATTTCACCAGATCGAAAGGCGTGCTCTCGATAAAAGCGTTTAGGATATCCGGCGCACTAACGTATGCCGGCAGCCCGTGCCACGGATGTGGCCGGGACCGGGAATATTTCTTCATGCCTCACTCCCTGAATGCACGTCCCTGAAAAATGTCGTCCCTGCGTTAGTTGATAGCGTCACTCCGATTGGCTCTGGAAGAGCGGCTCCGCGTCTGGTTGTGACCCGGAAGTCTAACAGCTGGCGTAGCAATCACGACTGGGCAACTTTGCCTATTGCGAAATTTCCTGCGCTGCACGTCCGGTTCCGGGGCTAATGCCACAGACCGAGAACAAGTCCAAACAGACCGAACTGAAGGATGTGGTACCCGGCGTCGATAGCCCACATTTTCATGCTGTTCTGGGCAAACTGGTAATTGATACCAAAACTGGTCGCCACAAAGGCAGTACCGATGAACAGGCCATGGTGAACGGCATCCAGCAGTTCAGGTTTTGGCCCCAGCCACCAGGCAAAAGCCAGCGCGGCCAGCAGCGAAAACACGAAACTCACGCCAAAAACCGTTGGGGCGTGGCCCTTTTGCGGGTCGACACCGGCCTCGCGGGTCCAGACCTTCTCGAACAGCAACTTCGAGTACCACAAGCCGCCGAGCATGAAACTCGACACCGCGGCAGCGACAACTGCGAAATAATTAATGTCCGGCATAACAGTCCCCTTATTGCGGCCAGCGCCGATATGGCGCATGCGAATAATACTTCGGCCGGCTGTCCAGCCGCGCATGGAGCCAGCCGATACCCAGCCCGGCGGTGCTGATCCATACCGGCGTTGTGGCAACCTTCCCCAGCGCGGCAAGCGCCAGCTGCTGCCAGAATTGCTGCAACATGTGCTTAGGTGCACTGCGGCAAAATGCCGCCAGGTGTGGGTATTGCGCACCGGCAGGTTGCGCAGCAGGGGCGACGAGCATCGCGTCACCGCCGAGATTTTCAAACACGGCCACCTCGCGGCCATCGCTAAAATATTCCGCAAAGCTAACCGGATCATTGGTCAAACCGGCCAGCGCGGTACTGCCGGCAAGCACGCACTCGAACGGTTGCGACAATCGCTCCCGGGTCAGCGGTGGCAGCTCCCAGAACAGCGCCGCCGCGCGATGCGCCGCAATTACTTCACTGAACTGTTCGGGCCGGGCGCACAGCAGGTCAAAAAATGAGGCAAAGCTGAAGCTCTCAGAAGTGTGGGTAACGCGGTCGACCGTTTTGTCCAGCGCTGCGCTGACAAACACCGGGCTATCGCCTTGAGGAGACGCCGAATGCCAGCGCCAGGACACCAAACAGCGGCACCAGCACGAGCAACAACACAAGGTCCGACTGGATGGCCAGCGCATGGCCACCAGCAACCAGGGCCATCAGCGCCAGCCAACCGAACACCACCGCGACGCGGCGACGACCCTGGTTAGTCATCATCAGCGAACCAGAACTCGACTTCCGAAGTCTGCTGCTCGAAACGCGCAGCATGCGGTTGATTGGCTTCGAGGTGGTACCAGTCGCCCGTGCGGTAACGATTCTCACCGTCGGCCGTGATCAGAATCAACTCTCCCGCCGTAATGACGCCGACATTCTCAGTCTCATGAGTGTGTTGCTCGATCTCGGTGCCCGCCGGATACGAGGCAAAAAAAATCCTGCAGCCATCGGCGTCGAGTTGATAGGCATCGAAGCGCCCGCCTTCGTAGGCTTTCAATCGGCGTATGAGCTTTGGAAAGTGGTGTTTCATGTCAGCTCCAGTTGTTTGGCGACCAGGTCGAGTCGCTGCAGAATCTGCCCGACCCAGTCATGATGTTCGGGCTTCATCACGCAAGCTCGCAGGCAGGTGAGCGATTCCTGGTCCCACTCCTGCACCGCGCCGGCCGCTTCGCACATAGCGCGGGGGAACCCGGCAACCGCCAGGTGCAAATCATGATTTGCTGCCGCGGAGAATATCTCCTGTGCCCGGCGGGACGACTCACTTGCGGTGTCAGCCGGCACCGCCCACACGACGATGTCGAGCTCCGGAGCAAACAACGGCTTGCAGTAGTTGCGCTCGAGCAGCCCCGCATGCAACTGCAACGCCGCCTCGCGGCAGGTCTGCAACGAGCGGGCAAACTCACCCCCTGGCACGGCTGGCAGTGCCTGCATGGTAGTCCACAGTGCCACCGCCGCAGCTCCAGCCCGCGAGCATTCCAGCGAAATCTCCCCGAGATGGAGATCGTCGGAAGAAAAATAAGTGTACGGCGAATCGTGTTGGTAAAAACGTCCTGCCGCGGGATCGCGAAACAGCACGCAGCCACAACCATACGGTTGCAGCCCATGTTTGTGCGGATCGACAACAATGGAATCGGCGCGGCCGATTGCCTCGTACGCTTCGGCGGCAGACGACCCCAGGTTGTCACACAGCCGGTAATAGCCGCCGTAGGCGGTGTCCACGTGCAGCTGAACGTCGTGTTGCCGGCAAAGGTCAGCGATGACGCTCAGCGGATCGACAGCGCCGGCGGCCGTCGTGCCAAGGGTCGCAACAACTGTTCCTATGTCACCGCGGCCCAGTTTCTGCTGCAAATCTGCCGGATCCATACGGCCCTGCGCATCGACCGCAATTTCGACAAACGGTACGCCAAGAACCGCAGACAGACGTGGATGCGTATAGTGCGACTGCGCCGAGGCTGCTACCGCGGTTCCGGGCCGCAACTCTCGGCCGATCCACAACGCTTCAAAATTGGCCATGGTTCCGCCACTGGTCAGGTGACCCAGACACTGCTCCCAGCCAAACATTGCGCCGATGTCGGCAACCACTTCCTTTTCCATCTGCGAACTGGCGCGGCCGCCGTCGAGCGCGTGGTTATTCGGGTTGATGTACATCGTCAGGGCATAGGCCAGCCGTGCCACCGGGTGCGGTGGCTTGAGCATTTGCCCGACGTACAGCGGGTGAAAGTATGGGTAGTTGTCGGTCAGCCGGTCGGCGGCAGCAAGCAATGCCTCCCGACCACGCTCGTCCAGCGTTTCTGGTTGTGCTGCCGGCAATCCGGCAAAGCCCTGCTGCAGCCGCGCCAGGGCCTGCCCCAGCACCTCGAGATTTTCAGCGTCGAAGTAGCCGGCCACCCTTATTCGAGATGGCTGCGTAACATCCAGGCGTTCTTTTCGTGCACATCCAGCCGCCGGGTCGCCAGGTCCACCGTCGCCTGGTCGCCAGCTGCCTCTGCAACCTCGATGACCGAGCGGGCGGTGGCGGCAATGGTTGCCTGGTCGGCCACCAGGTTTTTGATCATTGCTATGGCATCGGGGCTGCCGTTTTCCTCGGGGATACTGGTGAGCCCGGCAAACGCCGTGTAGCTGCCCGGGGCCGGTGCGCCAAGCGTGCGAATGCGCTCGGCAATCTCATCAACTGCCAGCGCCAGCTCGGTGTATTCGATTTCGAACAGGTTGTGCAACGTTGTGAACATCGGGCCTGTTACGTTCCAGTGATAGTTGTGGGTCTTCAGGTATATCGAGTAACTATCGGCCAAAAGTTTTGCCAGCGTGTTGGCTGTCTGTTCAGTGCTCATTCGTATCTCCTGATTTAATCCGGCACGTCCAACCGCATCGGTATTGCGGTTACGCCGTTCTTGATTTTCGGGTTGCCCGTTCGGTAAAAACCGAGCTGGCGATAAAAGCCTTCGGCCACCGCCGATGAAAAAACCGTAAATTGACGCAGCTGCAGCTCCGCCAGACTCGCGTCACGCGCATGTAGCCACAGCAACCGGCCGACACCATTGCCCTGTACCGACCGGGTGACAAAAAGATGGTACAGGTGACTGTAACCACGCATCCCGATCACGCCGACAATGCCGTCAGCGTTCTCGGCCAGATAATAACGATATCCGCACAGCATGTTTGCGGCAAGCGCCTCAGGGGTCATGCCGCCAAGCAGCACATCCCTGCCCTGCCGGGGAAAATCCGCGGCGATCTGCTGCTCGGCTACGGGTGTCATCGCTGCGCTCATGGCTGCTGCCTCCGCCAGCATTGCGCCACGAATCCGGCCTGCTACGCTGCGGCCTGGCACGACCATCAACCTGTCCGCGTTTCCGCGGAAACGGCCAGCAGGAACTCCTGCTGGCGCTCGGGTGAAATCATCACCGTCTTGCCGCCGCCATAAGTAATTTTTACGCGCTCCATCGACAGCGCTGGCGATGAAAAACAGGATCGGGTTGGCGCAACGTGCTCGATCTGGTCCAGCGGTATGCGCCAGCGGTAGGGTCCATGATAAATATGGAGCACGCGGTCTGCTATGACGTAGTACGTACCAAACCGCACCCACAGCAACAGCAAAGCGCAACCCAGCCCGATTGCTGTCAACACCACCGCAGACCAGTGCATGTTGCGCCAGGCGAAACCCGACCACGCCGTCATCAGGAGCAGAAAAACGCTGCTGTAGATTATTGCCATCAGCCAGCTATCGCGCCTGGTTTCGAAACGGCGCGCCATTGACTATCACGTAGCGTTGAGGGTCGCTGGTGAAAATACGACATCGAACAGGTCACACCAGATCACCACGCTGCGATAATGTGAGGGATCGATACTGGCCGGAATCGTGTAATTCTGGTTGCCCTTGTTACCCTTCAGCTTACCCAGCTTGATATAGCGACCGGCTTTGACGTCTTCGGCGCTGGAAACTTCGGCTACCGAACTCATCAGCACCACCAGCGCCGGCCCATTGGTTACTGCAAAGTCCTCGAATCGCAAAACATGGCTGCCATCCGGCAACCGGTACATGCTGGCCTTACCCGAGCCGCGGTGGATGGCATCGGCATCAGTGAAGTTGCCAAGTGCAACCACCAATGGCGTTTCGGCCATGGCCATATTCATTGGTTCATCCATCACCGTATCGGGCTTTGCAGCGGAGCTGGCCATCAACTCGTTCATGACGACGGTGCGTTGCTCCGGAGGCATTTTTCGAACCTGTTCCCTGGTGGGAACAGCGGCCACTGCTATCGGCGCCTCGTCAACTACATCATCAATAAACAAGGGCGAAGCGAAGAACCAGCCTGCTGCGGCCACGATTACAAGCGCCAGTGCTAACAGTATTTTTTTCACGGCTTTATGCCCCCCTGTTGCGGCTCGATGCTGCGCAGACCGAGAAGTATAGCCGCTACAACCAACAACATGCCGGCGCCCCGATGCAAAGCACGTCCGGCAGATGCCTGCAGCCAACCAGACAGCCACTGCGCCAATCGGCCATAGCCAAGAAGAAACAGGGCGTCAATGACCAGGTATGTTGCGCTGAGGGCGGCAAACTGTGGCAAAACCGGGTTTGCCGGATCAAGAAACTGCGGGAACAGCGCCGCAAAAAAGACGACCGCCTTGGGATTCGCTGCCGAAGTTATGAAACCCTGCCAGTAGAGCGTTTTCAGATTCGGGCGCCTCGCGCTATCCGACCCGGTTGGCGCAACAGGCCTGAAAAACATGCGTACACCAAGCCAGACCAGGTAAGCAACGCCGGCCCATTTGACGACAAGGAACAGTTCGCGCGAACCGGTAATAACGCCAGCCAGGCCAGCCGCCGCGACAATCATTTGCAGCAGGTTGGCGCAGAGATCGCCGGCAGCCGTAGCCAGCGATCGCGGGAAACCGCCACCAATGCTGTTTGACAGCATCAGCAGATGGCTGGGGCCCGGCGTGCTCATCAGCAGCAACACGGTCGCCACGTAAGCAAGCCAGAGGTTGATGGTCATGGCGGGTCCCTAAAGATGCTTATGGTACAGGCATCACCTTCCAGCTGAGCAGGTGAATAATTACAGCAGGAATATTCCTCAATGCACGTTCGCGCAGTCGCGGCTGGAAGCCGCTCCCACCAGGAATCGTCGAACCGGCCCGGCCGGTGCGACGCCTTTTACCCTGCCTTTCTACCATCAGTCGCGACGCAAATCAGAACATCATGACGTCTTAGACGGTTCGCGGCTGAAGCCGCTGCTACAAGAGGTTGCACCCGGTAATGGTGCGGCGGGAGAGAAGACGGTGTTTGTTTGCAAGCGACTGCGAGCCCGGGAGCCGGAGCGGCAAACAAATGCCGGCTTCTATGCCTGCCGCCAAACACCATCGCAAGTCGTCGCGGCTGGAAGCCGCTCCCACCAGGAATCGTCGAACCGGAGCGGCAAACAAATGCCGGCTTCTATGCCTGCCGCCAAACACCATCGCAAGTCGTCGCGGCTGGAAGCCGCTCCCACAGGTCGCGGGCAGTCGCGGCTGGAAGCCGCTCCCACAGGTCGCAGGCAGTCGCGGCTGACGCCGCCCCTGTTATTTCTTTTTTACCTTGCGGGTGTATTTTTTCTTTGCTGCTTTCCTGCCGCCGGTTTTTTTCCTGCTTGTTTTTCTTGTGGTTTTCTTGCGCACACGCTTGCGTGCGGTACGGCGCTGGGCTGCCTTGCGAGCAGCGCGCGCCTCGTCAGCAGCACGCACATCCTGCAGCATTTTTTCTGCTTTGAGCAGGTCAGATGTTGGCTTCGTGAGCAGTTCGCGCGCCTCTGTCACCAGCGATTCGGCCAGCTGCATGTCCGGCTTCTGTGACAACAACTCCCGAATGGCCCGGGATATCGCTACGGCGGCACGCCGCCGTCTGGATGTCATGCGGGCGGCATTGACTATCGAGCTTAGTGCCTCGGTCAAAAGCCGGGCTACCAGCGTTTCAAAGGGCATTCAGGCGACACTCCGGTGCAAAGAATACAGCTTGCTCACGCCGCGAAAGTCTACGGTTTGTTCATACACAAAGCCAAGTTTCTGCAGCAACGCAATCGATGGCCCGTTGTCAGGTGCGGTGACCGCGACAATCTTGTTTAGCCCCAGTGAGTTGAACGCCCACCTGATCGTCGCCGCGGCAGCCTCGCTGGCGTAGCCGTCTGACCAGTACTTCTGCAGCAATGCATAACCGAGATCGGGATATTCCAGCGTGTCACGCCGGAGCAGCCCGCAAATGCCGATCGACACGCCGTCGGATTGCCGCTCAACACAAAACAGGCCATGTCCAAGCTCGTAGCTGGCAACCGGCCCGTCGATGATGAATTTGCGAGCATCTGCAAGGCTGCGCACACCCTTGTCGCCGACCTGTTGAAGAAAGGGTTGCTCATTGAGTAGTTCGAACATGAACGACGCATCCTGCGGCGTCAGGCAGCGCAGTTTCAACCGCTCTGTTGTTAACTCGAAGTCGCCGGCGAGTGGCGTCAAAGCTCTTCGGCCCGGTCGATCCACTTGCTGACAGTCGGTGCCTGGTGTGCCGCCATTGCGTCGAGTACAGCAGCCGGTTCGGTTTCTGCAATTATCATATTGCGGTGCCGCGCGTGCACAAATTTGTTGGCGACCGTCTTATCGATGAACCGCAGCAGCTCATCGTAATAACCCGCGACATTGAGCAAAGCAACGGGCTTGGCGTGAAAACCCAGCTGCGCCCAGGTCAGCACCTCGAACAGCTCCTCCAGCGTGCCGAGGCCACCGGGCATAGCAACAAAACCATTGGAAAGCTGCGAAAACATTGCCTTGCGCTCATGCATGGAGCCCACAACATGCAGCTGCGTCAGGCTGCGATGCGCCAGCTCCTTCTCCATCAGGGCTTCGGGAATAACCCCGATAACTTCGCCGCCCGCCTCCAGTGCGGCATCAGCGATAACACCCATGAGCCCTACTTTGCCGGCGCCGTATACAAGCCGCATCCCGCGATCGACGATTTCGCGGCCAAGTGCAGCCGCTGCTACTGCGTGAGCATTTTCGGCGCCCGTGCTCGAACCGGTAAAGACGCAAACGGACTGCATGGTCAACCCTGGTAAAGCTGGATCAGATTGCCGCAGGTATCCTCAAAAGTGGCAATGATAGTGGACCCGACGTCAGTCGGTTCGGTTGTGAACTTCACACCGCAATCGCGGAGCTTTTCGAATTCAGCCTGTACGTCAGCCGCTGCCAGTGCAGTTTGCGGAATACCGGCTTTGTACAACTCCATCTGAAATGTGTGCGCCGGCGGGAAGGCAATGGGCTCCAGCACCAGTTCGGTCCCATCGGGTGCTGCCGGCGAAACCACTGACAGCCAACGATACTCGCCCATGGGAATATCCTGCTTCTTGATGAACCCGAGCTTTTCCGTATAAAACTCAAGTGCCTTTTGCTGGTCGTCGACCATGATACTGTTCAGTTTAATCTCCATCGTAATCCCTCAACTGCGCCATGAGTGGGCGTGACAAGTATATTCAATGTCATGTAGCGGCACCGAGCACCTGCCGGTAAATTGCCAGGTCACCGCCCGAAAAACAGCAAAAAGTCACCTGCCTGATGCCGCTGCCATCGGCGCAGTAGCGCCGTACAGAGCCAACTGCGATGACAGCGGCCAGCTCTGCCGGATAGCCGTAAACACCCGTACTGATGCCCGGAAATGCAATCGTATGGATATCGTTAGCCACGGCCAGCTCGAGCGACTGTCGGTAGCATGACTCCAGCAATGCCGGTTCGCCGCGTGTGCCACCGTGCCATACCGGCCCGACCGTATGAATAATGTGTCGGGCGGGAAGTTGATGGCCCTGGGTTAGCCTGGCCTCGCCCGTTTTACAGCCGCCAAGTTTCCTGCACTCCTGCAGCAATTGTGGGCCGGCCGCCCGATGAATGGCGCCGTCAACCCCGCCACCGCCCAGCAACGAGCGATTGGCCGCATTGACTATCGCGTCGACTTCCAGAGTGGTTATGTCGGCCTCCACGGCGGTTATTGCAGTCATTTTTTAATCGGATTGTCGTGCGTTAAAAGTTCCGCATCCAGTTCGCGCAGGGCTTGACGCACATACTGCTCAATCAGGTCGCGCACCTGGCGAAACTCTGCAGGATTCATGTCACGCGGATCGGGAATCTGCCAGTCGGCCCTCTTTTTTGCCACTACATGTGGACAGACATCGCCGCATCCCATTGTTGCGACAAAATCGAAATCATCCCCCGGCAGTTCGTCGAGCGAAATCGATGCGTGTTGCGCAAGGTCATATCCAAGCTCGCGCATCGCCTCGATGGCCTTCGGGTTGACCAGGCCAGAGGGCCGGGAACCGGCACTGTACGCCTCCACCTGTACGCCACCGTGTATGTTGGCGAAGGCCTGCGCCATCTGGCTGCGATTGGAATTTTCCACACAGACAAAAAGCGGCTTTTTCTTTTCAGCAATCATCAGCGAGTGCTTTGTTCTACTTTTTCTTTATCTCGCTGCCGCGTGCTTCATCATAGTGCGGCAAATCATCCATCAGCACGGACCAGTTGGCTGCTGAGCCAACAAAGATATGGGCGTCGGGCCGGACCGGGAGAACACCGTCCATCGTGCCCAGTGCGATCTCGACTTCACTCGGCGCTCGCGGGCTGGCAAAGCGAATGCTGGAGCCACAATGGCGGCAAAAGGTCCGGGTTGTACCGTTGTCGGCGTGGTAGTCCTGCAGGGCGTCCTCGCCTTGCAGCCAGCGGAACTTGTCCGGCGCCACCGAAGCAATTGTCGCGTACTCGGCGCCATGAAACTTGCGGCACATCGAGCAGTGGCAGTGGCCAATACCGGGTAAAAACTCGTCAATTTCAAACTTCACTGCCTGGCACAGGCAGCTGCCGTAATAACTCATCATTGCTCCATCTTAACGAAAATGTACGGGCTGCCAGCAGTGCCCCAAAACCGTTTGTAGCCGGCATCGGAATTCCACTCCAGCTGACTATGTAGTCGGCCGTGATCGTTTTCACGGTGCAAGCCTGGCGCCGGCACGCTCGAGCAGGTTTCGCAGCAGGGAGCGATGACAGTGCTGCTCATCCTGGCAATAACAGCCAACCGAAAAATTCGTCTGATGCGAGAGCGCTGCCAGCAGCTCGATATCCCGCCTGGCATTTGGCGCCTTCATCTCTGCAAGGTAGCGGCGGCTGAAGCGTTTCCAGTGCAAATCCTCAATCGGCATAGACTCTTTCAACAATGCCTCGCTCGGCGCCAGGTTTGGAAACCACACGTCGTAGATATCCTTGCTGGCGTAATCTGCCTTGGCAATGCCGCGCGGCGGCCGACGCACTGTACCGATACGCAAACCTTCGTCTTTTGCCCGTGGCGCACCAAGTCTCACGATTCTGATGCTCATACGCTGCCGCGCCGTTTAATCGATTGCGCCTTCGTGCAGAAGTGCGCAGGGTCGGCTGACAAGCGCCAATCCACCGGAATCCGGCCGGCAGCGCAGCAAATCGACCCTGTAACGAACGGCATTTTCAGCCATCACCGGTACATCGAAATCCCAGGTCGCGCCGGCCGGCAACTTGCCGGTGTGCTCAGCAAAACTGTGGAGGATCTCGCCGCTGCGATCGAGAACATGTACTTCGAGGCTAAGATCGGCGTATGCCCGGCCAGTAAAGTTCTTTAACGTGCCGGTCACAAACCGTGTTCCCAGCTGCTCGACACGGACACCTGCATCCACCAACCGGATGTTGGTCCGCGAACCACTGACACCGACAGCGAGCAAACCCAGTATCAAGGTGCTGGTGATGAACAACGGCAGAAACCATCGGGCAACCGACATTATCACCCCATTATAAAGCCCTTGCGATGCGAAACACCCAGGGCTTTACGACACTGCGAACAAAAGTAGATGTAGCGACGGCCAAACACGCCTTTGAGCTCACGCAGCCAGACCTCGTCAATTTCCTTTTCACAGTGCGGACACAATGGCGCTATGTCATCTTTTTGTTTGAGAACCAGCATCAGACGTGCTGGTCGACCAGGACAGGGTTGCCGTCAGGATCAAACAGCATGAAGGCGCCGGGACCCGTCGTTCCCTCGTCGGCCTCTGCTTCCAGCGCCAGGCCCTGCCGCTTCAGCTCCCGCTGAAGTTCGCGAACATCAGTAAAACTTCCGGTGCTGTTGGCGTCCTGGTCCCAGCCCGGGTTAAAGGTCAGCGTGTTTTTTTCAAACATCCCCTGGAACAGGCCAATGAGGTGATCACCGTTCTTCAGAATAAGCCAGTTCTGGCTGGCATCGCCGCCAAACTGCCGAAAGCCCAGTTTTTCGTAGAACTCTCTCGATGCCTGCAAATCCTTGACCGCCAGGCTGACGGAAAACGCTCCCAGTTCCATTCGTGATCCTCCGCAACTACCGTGACAATTGTAGCTGCGGTGGAGCCCGGCTGCCGCCCCGTGCAGTAGAATCAGGCTGTGGGCCGTAAGATCAAAAACTTGCAGATCCGCCGCGATGACCTTACCGGGCCTGAAATCACGGCGCTGCTGCACGAACACCTCGAGCACATGCACGAGATTTCGCCACCGGGGACCATGCACGCGCTGCCGCCGGAAGCCTTGCGACATCCGGATATTACTTTCTGGTCAGGCTGGGA
>JABDJB010000084.1 GCA_013003425.1 Gammaproteobacteria bacterium
GGCTGCCGCGCGGCTGCAGCTCAAATATTTTCTGTTTCAGCGGTGACTGCGGCAGCCAGTCTGCCAGCGGCACGATATCCTGCAGGCGGACGTAGCTCAGGTCAGCGTACAGCAGCCCATCTCCATCCATTTCACCAACCTGCTCGATGGCGAAAGTCGCAGCCGGCCAGCTTGCCCCGTCAGTTATAAAAACCAGGTCGTGACCCGATGCATTCCAGCCGGACTCTACCCGGTCAAATTCGACACGACCCCGCGTTAAATCGTAACTGCTGACAATTTCGTTGTTTCGTTCCAGTTCGACTTCGCGCAGGCTGAATTGCACGCTGGCCTGCTTCACCTGGCTGCCGGCCATGCCGACCCATGCAACGACATCACCGCTGCCGCTGCGCGGCGTAACGCGCTCCGGTGGCATGATGTCGTGCCAGCCGGCCAGCTCCAGCTCTTCGCTGCGCACATAAACCTGCCCGTTAAAATCATCCAGCGAGTGGAATTCATCGGCCTCAAGCGACAGTTCGATTTCGCCGCCCAGCGCTTCCGGAAGCTGCGCCAGCCCGTCGATGCGCAGCCGCTGGCCGGCAAGATCGACATCCAGATCGACATCTTCAAACTGCCACGGGCCCGCCCCGGTAACCTGGTCACGAAATATAATCACTGCTTCGCGCAGGCCTACCGACAACCGCCGCGGCAGGCTGGCATCGCCATCCCTTGGCATCGCCCTGCCACCGATCATCCAGCCATCGTCGGCATCGCGGACGACTTCGAGCTGCAGGCCGTCGAGCAGGATGCGTCCGGCGCTGACCTTGCGCTCGCTCAGCAGCGTTGTCAGGTTCAGCACAACGCTGCCATGTGCGGCCCGCAGCAGCGGCGTCGCTCCGTCAGCGGTCAGCAGTTCGGCATTGGAAAAACGCAACTCGGGCCCGGCCAGGCTCCAGCGGGCGTCAATTCCCTCGATACGTACCGGCGTTCCCGCCGCCTCGCTGGCAAACGCTTCAATCTTCTCATGGTAGTGCGGCATCAGCGGCAGCACGACGCGGAACACGCCAATTGCTATGGCCAGCAGTATCACGACTACTGAAAAACTCGCGGCCAGCCATTTCCAGAGGATTCTCAGCATGTAGTCGGTTTTGACAACGTTGCGGTCAGCGGGTGCCCCGGGGTCACATCAAAACAACATCGTGTTGTTCAGGATTGTAAAAAGCTTCGGTCTGCAGCCTGATCGGCTTACCGGTGATCGTCTCCAGCTCCGCAACCAGCGCCGACTCCTCGTCGACCAGCAGCTCGATGACGTCCTGGTGGGCCAGCACCATCATTTCCTTGCAGTCGAACTGGCGTGATTGCCGCAATACTTCACGATATATCTCGTAACACACGGTTTCGGCAGTTTTTATCGACGCCCGACCTTCGCAGGTCGGGCACGGCTGGCACAGGATGTGCTCGAGGCTCTCGCGGGTACGCTTGCGCGTCATTTCCACCAGCCCCAGCACCGAGACCTCGCTGATCTGAGTGCGGGCGTGATCGGCCTCGAGACTCTTCTCCAGTGCCTGCACCACCTGGTTGCGGTGCTCGCCGTTGCTCATGTCGATAAAGTCGATAATGATAATGCCGCCAAGGTTGCGCAGCCGCAGCTGCCGGGCAATCGCCTGTGCCGCCTCGAGGTTGGTGCGGAAGATCGTCTCTTCCATGTTGCGATGGCCAACATAGGCACCGGTATTCACATCGATGGTGGTCATCGCCTCGGTCTGGTCAAAGATCAGCGAGCCGCCAGACTTGAGCGGCACGCGCCGCTCCAGCGCGCGCTGTAGCTCGTCATCGATGCCATACACATCGAAAATCGGCCGGTTTGCCGAATAATGTTCGATCATCGGCGCGATATCCGGAGTAAATGTTTCAGCAAATTCCTTCAGGCGCCGGAATGAATCCTCGTTGTCGACACGGATACGCTCCATCTCGGCACCGATAAGGTCACGAACCACGCGCGACTCCAGCGGCAGTTCTTCGAACACCAGCTCACCCGGGCGCGCCGTCACAGCTTTCTCGCGCACCACTTCCCACAGTTTTTGCAGGTACAGCATGTCGCCGCGTAATGCCTCTGCGCCAACGCCCTCGGCAGCGGTACGGACAATGTAACCACCGCCGTTGCCATCGACGGCAAAACGATCAGTCAGCTCGCGCAGGCGTGTGCGTTCAACGTCATCATCAATACGGGTGGAAACACCAACGCCGCTGCCCTTTGGCATGAGGACCATGTATCGCGACGGCAGCGTGATATGCGTGGTCAGCCTGGCACCCTTGGTGCCCAGCGGGTCTTTCAGTACCTGCACGATGATCTGGCCGCCCTCGCGCACCAGGGCACTGATATTTGGCGGTTCCGATGGTTCGGGCGAGTCTTCGTCAGCCACCCGCCGGGCAATATCGGACGCATGCAGGAAGGCGGTACGCTCACGGCCAATATCAATAAAGGCTGCCTGCATGCCGGGCAGCACCCGGGACACACGTCCCTGGTAAACATTGCCGACGATGCCGCGGCGCGCCTCGCGGTCAATGAATATCTCCTGCAGCACGCCGTTTTCGAGCAGGGCGGCGCGCACTTCGCGCGGGGTGACGTTTATCAGCAGCTCTTCACGCACAGCGTTTATCCATTACATCGATGCCACAACGACCCAGCAGACGCGCCGTCTCGAACAACGGCAACCCCATCACGCCGGAGTAACTGCCTTCGATACGCTCGATGAATATCGCGCCGCGCCCCTGGATCGAATACGCCCCGGCCTTGTCGGCCGGCTCGCCGCTCGCCCAGTAGTGCTCGCGTTCGCTGTGGCTGATGTTGCGAAAGTACACGCGCGTGGAACTCAATTCGCTCAATGCCTCATTGTCATGAATAGCGCAAACCGCAGTGAGCACCTCGTGCTCACTGTCAGACAGCTGACCGAGCATTTGCAGCGCGTCATCATGGTCACGCGGTTTACCGAGCGTCCTGCCATCGATGACGACCGTAGTATCGGCGGCGAGCACCGGCGCGGCCTGCGGTAACAGCGCGGCAGCTGCGACTGCTTTTTCCCGCGCCACACGCTTAACGTAGTCACGCGGGACCTCGCCCGGTTGTGGGGTCTCATCGATTTCCACCGGGTGCACTTCATAGCGCACGCCGATCTGGTCCAGCAGCCGGCGGCGCCGCGGCGAGGCGGAAGCAAGGTAGATAAATCGTTGATTCATAATGCGAACTTACTAGTTTCGCTATTCGGCCGGGCCGATGCAAGGACCCCGGTCGCGACAGGACCGGTCATCGCTTCGGCTGGAAAATCAGCCGCTTAAGACTGCTCTACCGGGCGCCCCAGCAGCCGGTACGCTGCGATTACGCCGGCAGCCCCCACCAGCAGCGCCAGCCACCACGGCAGGCCAAAGCCGGCCGGCAGCGCACCGAGGCCAATTGCCACTACGCCGACCAGCAGCGCATAAGGCAGCTGTGTCTGTACGTGGTCGATGTGGTTACAACCCGATGCCATGGAAGAAAGGATGGTGGTATCGGAAATCGGTGAACAGTGATCGCCCCACACCGCACCGGTCAGCACGCAGGCAACCGACGAGTAAAGAATATGCAGGTGCTCTGGCGTCGCCATCTCATTCGCCGAAAGAATTGCCCAGGCGAGCGGCACTACAATGGGCAGCAGTATCCCCATCGTGCCCCAGCTGGTACCAGTGGCAAATGCCGTCAGCGCCGCCAGGATAAATATGACCGCCGGCAGTACAGCCGGTGGCAGGAAATCACCCAGCAGCGACACCAGGTAGTCGGCAGTGTGCAGCAAATCGGTGACTGAACTGAGCGTCCATGCCAGTACCAGCACGATCATTGCAAACAACATCAGCTTGATACCGGCATACCAGGCCTGCACCGTTTGCTCGATGGTGAGTATTCGCTGCGCCATGGTCATTAGCGCAGCCACGATGACGGCAGAAATCGATGCCCACATCAGCGCCTTGTAGGAATCGGCACTGCCAATGATTTCCGGCAGCGACTCACCCTCGCCGGTGACAAACAGACCGGTAAGTACGCCGACAACAAGCGTCAGGACGGGAACAATCGCGTTTATGGCGCGATGCGGTTTGTCCTGCACCGGCTCGATGGCCTTGCCTTCTTCTTCGCCGTGCGCAACCTCCGCCCCGGGACGCGACAACTGGCCGGTGGCGCGGGCACGACGCTCAGCGGCAAGCATCGGGCCGAAATCCCGACCACCACCGGCTATAAGGAATACCAGCAGCAGCATCAGCAGTGGGTAAAAGCTGTAACCAATCGATTTGAGGTATATGAGGTAAGCCGATTCGCTGTAGCCGTCGATCTGCCCGATGGCCGCATCGATCAACCCGACCTCGTAACCAACCCAGGTGGTAACCAGTGCAATACAGGAGATTGGCGCGGCAGTGGCATCGACCAGGAAGGCGAGTTTCTCGCGTGATATCCGTAACGCATCGCTGACGCGACGCATCGTATTGCCGACCACCAGCGTGTTGGCGTAGTCATCAAAGAAAATTGCCACGCCCATTGCTGCGGTTGCCAGCTGGCCACGACGCGCGGTGTTGGCCCATTTCACCACGTGATCGACCACGCCCTGCATGCCACCGTTGCGCGACACGATGCCAACCATGCCGCCAATCATGAAAGTAAACAGCATGATCGCCGCGTGATCGGCGTTGGCCACCGCATCGCGTACGTAAGTCTGGAAAACCGTCAGCAGACTGCGCCCGGCATTGGCAAAAGTGAAACCCATTGCCGCCAGCACGCCAACCCAGGCACCAAGAAACAGCGCGGGAATAACGCTGTGAAAAATCAGAGCAATGGCAATAGCCAGGAATGGCGGCACAATGGCCAGCCACCCGGCGATTACACGGCTTTGTGCCGCAGCCACCGGCCGGCCGCCACGCAACAGCTGCAGCTCCACCGGTCCGGACTGGTCGATCGCTATGTCATCGAATACCAGGCTGCCGGCTGTCGCGGTACCGGCCTGGTAGCGCTGCTCGCCGGCTACCAGCGTGTATTGCCCGCCAAAATCGACCTGCACCGTCACCGTCACCGGGAGACCGCGCAGCATCACGGCAGGCGCTTCGATGCCGGCAGCATTGGCCGCGCCCTGCCACAGCATCAGGGCCAACGCTGCGTATTGAATTAGACGATGCATGTATCCCCCACGCCGCGCAGCTTACCGCAAAGCGGTATCTCAGGCGCGGTGATACGGGTGTCCCTGCAGGATGGTCCAGGCACGGTACAGTTGTTCGGCCAGCACAATACGGGTAAGACCATGCGGCAATGTCAGCGGTGACAGCGACCATTGTTGCCCGGCCTGTTCGATTACCGCTGGTGCCAGGCCATCGGGTCCGCCAACAAGAAAATCGACGTTGCGACCATCCTGCATCCAGTCAGCAAGGTCTGTAGCGAGCTGCGCCGTGCTGCGCGACTTGCCGGTTACTTCCAGCGCAATCACGCGATGACCCCGCGGAATGGCCGCCAGCATACGCTCGCCTTCTGCTTTTTTTGCCTTTTCGGGGCTCACGCCACCGCCACGGTGAGTCAGGGGTATTTCCAGCAGCTGCAGCGGGCAGGCCTGCGGCATACGTTGTGCATATTGCTGCCAGCCTGCGCTGACCCATTGCGGCATGCGTGTGCCTGCAGCGATCAGGCGCAGCTTCATGCGGCGCGCCTAGTCTGCGGTGGACGCACCACGCTTTGCATCGTAGTTGCCGCCGTCCCAGAGTTTTTCGAGATTATAGAAATCACGCACGCGCGGCAGCATGACGTGCACGATGACATCACCCAGGTCCACCAGCACCCATTCGCCTTCGTTCTCGCCCTCCAGGCCAAGCGGCGGAACGCCCGCCTTCTTTGCCTTTTCTATTACGCTGTCGGCCATCGCTTTGACGTGGCGGTCAGACGTGCCGCTGGCGACGATCATGGTGTCAGTAATAGTGGTCAGCTTGCGCACGTCAAGCGTGACAATGTCATTGGCCTTGAGGTCTTCCAGCGCGTCAGTAACGAGTTTGCGCAATTGTTGCTCCGTCATGCCGTTTGCTCCGCCTCGAGCTGGTAGCACTTTGTTTCGAGAATAAGGTCACGCACCGCGTCGGGCATCAGGTAACGCGGATCATCACCTGCTGAAATCATCTCGCGCACGGCAGAAGAAGAAATCTCCAGCTGGGTGACTGCGTGTATGAATATCCGCCCGGCCCGGGCGCGATGCAGGTCGTCGATATCCTGGGTGCCGCGGTCGGCCAGCAGTTCACCCAATGGACCGGTGTCCGGTGCAACCCAGCCCGGCCGGTGGGCGACAACCAGATGTGCGAGCTGCAGGATTTGCCGCCACTGGTACCACTTTGGCAAACCGAGATAAGCATCCATCCCGACCATAAGGCAAAGCGACCGTGTCGGGAACTCTGCGCGCAACGCCAGCAGCGTATCGACCGAATAGGACGGCCCGTCACGATGCAGCTCGCGATCATCGACGATAAAACGGCGCTCGTCGCTCACGGCAGCGCGCACCATGGCGACGCGCTGCTCGCCGGTGGCGATGGCAGGCTCGCGATGCGGCGGCAGGCCGCAGGGCAGGAAGCGAACTTCGCTGAGCTGCAGCGCGCGCTGCAGTTCGTGGGCCGTACGCAGGTGCCCGTAATGGATCGGATCGAAAGTGCCGCCAAATACACCTATAGGGCTCATGCTCAGGCTACCTCGGCCAGCGGGTCTGGCAGCGGCGTCCCGGCCAGCGCCGCGACCAGGCGCGTCAGCTCGGCCGCGGCGTCGCCGAACTCAACACCTTTGGCGATACGATCGGCGCGTGCCGCGATACCCAGCAGCCGTATAAAAGCACCCGGCTTGCGATGACGGTCGAGCGCGCGTCGCACCAGCGTGCGGCGACTGCTCCAGACCCGTGCCTGCGCCATGGCATCACCGATGCTGACGCCGTGATCGAGCAGCCAGGACAGACGCGCCAGCGTACGCAGTTCGCGATCCAGCGCCCACAGGATCAGCGGTGCCGCCACGCCCTCGGCCAGCAGCCCGTTGAGAATACGCAACGCACGCGTTGTATCACCAACCATCGCCGCATCGGCGAGCTGGAAGACGTCAAAACGCGCGCTGTCGGTGACCGACTGCATCACCGCGGTTTCGTCAACCTTGCCGGGTCCGTTGATCAGCAGCAGCTTTTCGATTTCCTGGTCGGCAGCCAGCAGGTTGCCCTCGCAGCGCTCGGCGATGATTCGTGCGCCACCAATCGGCGCCTGCAGGCCGCGGTCACGCATACGCCGCTGCACCCACTGCGGCAGACGCCCGGTTGGAATGTCTGTAACAGGGACGTGTACGCCGGCCCTGGCCAGCGACTTTACCCACTTGGCCGAGCTGGCACGCGCATCGAGGCGGCCTGTGATTACCAGGATCAGCACGTCCGGCGATGGATCTTCGGCCAGCTGCACCAGCGCCTTGCTGCCGTCGGTACCGGGCTTTGCCGTGGGGATACGCAGCTCGATCAGGCGCTTTTCGGCAAACAGGGACATGTTGCGCGTCTCGGCCTGCAGCGCCGCCCAGTCAAATCCGCGTTCGACGACATGCAATTCACGCGCACCGTAACCAGCCTCGCGCGCATGGCTGCGTACGAGGTCCGCGGCCTCTGTCACGAGCAGGGGCTGGTCTCCGGCAATCAGGTAAAAGGGTGCGAGCTTCTTTTCGAGCTGGGACTTGAGCTTCTCAGGCCCTGTTTTCATGTGTTCAGAGATGGCTGCATCAGCGGCATATGATACCTGAATGTGCCTGTAGGAGCGGCTTCAGATTCCCATCTTCGATAGCGCGTCCATCATGCGCCGCAGCGCGAACGCCAGCGTGGGATGCGACTGGTTGAACTGCCCGACAGCCTCGTCGAGGCGATCACCCAGGCCCTGGTGCTGTTCGTCGGTCGGGCCGATATGACCCTTGATATCGGACATCAGCTGCGCAAGTAACGCGCGCTCTTCCTCGCTGACTTTCTCGGTGTCTTCCAGTTCACTGTGCACCTGGTGCAGCAACTGGCTCAGTTCTTTGTCGCTCATACCCCAATCCTACCAAACCCGCGCCAACGGCACGATTCGACGTGGGAGCGGCATCCTGCCGCGATTGCATTGAACCAAATCCTCGCGTGATCTGTCGCGCCTGGAAGGCGCTCCTACGATGCCACTACCCGGGACTGGTGCGGCGGAGAAGATGCCGCTCCCACAGGGCTTGGTCGCAGGTAATTCGCGGCTAAAGCCGCTCCTACAGGTTCGGGTCGGTGTTCTCTACGGCAACAGCGTCGACGACGGCCGGTTGTTTATCGAGATGCTCCTCGAGCAGCGCGACATTACGTTCGTTGGCGCGAAACGCCATGTCGAACAGGTCGCCGACCAGCGGCACCGCACCGACCAGCATTTCCACGCCAACGTTGCCAGCCATTCGCGTGATCACACGCGCCGGCGCGCCCAATTTCATCGCGGCAACAACGATATAGCCGGAGATCAGTGCACCAGCGGCATCACCGATACCGGGAACCAGTCCGATGACTGCATCCCAGCCAATACGTTTGCCGATTACCGGTATCCGGATGGAGCTGTCCATCAGACGCGCGAGACTCACCAGCCGCCGTCGCAGGCGTTCGTTTTCCAGCAGCTCGTCTGCCATCAGTTCCTGCCGGGGGCGCGTAATGCCAGAGCGGCACGCTGCACGACGGCACGGGCAACGTCTTCGGCCAGTGCATCCTGCAGGAATTCGGCGTCTTCGCGCCGGCCGAGAATGTCCTGCTCGTCGAAAAAGTAATCACGGGTCAGCGTCATGGTGGTTGGCTCGAGCACGAAACCCGTTGCCGTCGTCATGGCAAAAACCACGGTGTGGTAAAGCTCATATTCCTGCGGTTCGCCACGCGCAGATACCGACAGCACGCGCTCGTCGGCCTGGTCATCGACAATGGTAAGCACTGCCGTTGCCGCCGTTTCATCAGGAAGAATCTCGACACCCGAACGGCGCAGCTGTGCTTCGAGCTTTTCAACCAGCACACTGTTCATGTTGGCCGCTCGCAGATGCACCCGCGACAACTCTTTTGGCAGCAACGTAGCACCGCGCAGCTGGAAGCCACAGGCGGCAACCGCTGCGGCGACAAGCAGGATAGCGATAAACCGCACCACCCCTACACCACGATATTGACGAGCTTGTTGGGCACGACTATTACGCGACGCACTTCCTTGTCCGCGATGTAACGTTGCACGTTGGCATCGGCCCTGGCGGCCTTTTCCATCTCGGCCGCATCGCTGTCGGGCGCCATCGCTACTTTAGCGCGCAGCTTGCCGTTGACCTGCACAACAATATCAACGGTCTCGGTAACGAGTGCGTCACTGTCTGCGACCGGCCACGCGGCGTCGATGACCGGCTGCTCGTGACCCAGCGCAAACCACAGCTTGTGGCAGATGTGTGGCGCGATCGGTGACAGCATGGCTATCACCGTGTCCCACGCTTCACGACTAACCGCCAGCCCCTGCGGGCTGGTGTCATCGAACTTCGCCAGCTCATTGACCACACCGCGCACCGCGGCGATGGCGGTGTTGAAGGTGTAGCGCCGGCCGACATCGTCGGCCACCTTGGCAATGGCCTGGTGCACCGTGCCGCGCAGTGCCTTTTGTTTCTTATCCAGCGCTGCGGTGTCGAGCGCTGCCGGGGTGCCCGCCGCAATATGCTCGCCCACCATGCGCCACACGCGGCGCAGGAACTTCCAGGCACCATCGACGCCCTCGTCAGCCCACTCCAGCCCCTGATCGGGCGGGACGTCTGATACCGAAAACAAGCGCAAGGTGTCGGCACCATAGCGCGCGATCAGCTTGTCGGGGTCGACGCCGTTGCGCTTGGACTTCGACATTTTTTCGACGCCGCCGATTTCCACCGGCTGGCCGTCCTGCTTAAGCGCAGCACTGACGATGCGGCCCTTGTCGTCGCGCCGGATGTCCACCTCGTCACTGTTGTACCAGTCACGCCGGCCCTCGACATCACGGTAAAAGGTCTGTGCGTTCACCATGCCCTGGGTCAGCAGGTTTTTGACCGGCTCGTCTTCGGCCACCAGCCCCAGGCTTTTCATCAGCCGATGATAGAAACGAACGTACAACAGGTGCAGCGTGGCGTGCTCGACACCACCGATGTACTGGTCAACCGGTAACCAGTAGCGTGCGCGTTCATCCAGCATCGCGCTATCGCAGTCCCACGAACAGTAGCGCGCGTAGTACCAGGACGATTCCATGAAGGTGTCAAACGTGTCGGTTTCGCGTTTGGCCGGTTTGCCGGTTGCCGGATCCACCGTTTCGACAAACCCGGCCAGGCCGACCAGTGGCGACCCTTCGCCGTCGGGCGTGACATCCTGTGGCAATGCCACCGGCAGCTGGTCTTCGGGTACCGGCACCGGGCCGTCTTCGGTGTCGATTGCCGGTATCGGCGCGCCCCAGTAACGCTGCCGCGATACCAGCCAGTCACGCAGGCGGAAATTCACCCGCCGCTTGCCACGCTTCATGCCTTCGAGATAGGTCGCGACCTCGTCAAAGGCAGCTTCAAAATCGAGGTTATCGAACTGGCCGGAGTTCATCACCACGCCATACTCGACAAAAGCGCTTTCTTCCAGCGAAACCTCGCTGTCATCGGCCGGCCTGATCACCTGCACGATCGGCAGGTTCATGGCATGGGCAAATTCCCAGTCACGCTGGTCGTGACCGGGCACACCCATGACCGCGCCGGTGCCGTATTCCATCAGTACGAAATTGGCCACCAGTACCGGCACCGCGTCGCCGCTGATCGGGTGCACCGCCTGAAACGGCAGGCGCATGCCTTTTTTCTCCATTGTCTCGACGTCGGCTTCGGCCACCGGGCCACGGCGACACTCGTCGAGAAAATCCGCGATCTCATCGTCATCCTCGGCCGCTTCCAGCGCCAGCGGATGATCGGCCGCCACCGCCATGTAGGTCACGCCCATGATGGTATCGGGGCGGGTGGTGTAGACACCCAGCAGGTCTTCGCGCCCGGCCACACCAAAATCGATATCGACGCCTTCCGAACGGCCGATCCAGTTGCGCTGCATGGTACGCACCGAGTCAGGCCAGCCGTCCATGTCATCGAGGCTGTCGAGCAGCTCCTGCGCGTAGTCGGTGATTTTCATGAACCACTGCGGGATCTCGCGTCGTTCGACTACAGCACCGGAACGCCAGCCGCGGCCGTTGATCACCTGCTCGTTGGCCAGCACCGTCTGGTCGACCGGGTCCCAGTTGACCACCGCATTCTTTTTGTAGGCGATGCCGTTTTCCATCATGCGGGTAAACAGCCACTGTTCCCACTTGTAATAGTCCGCGTCGCAGGTGGTCAGCTCGCGGCGCCAGTCGTAAGCAAAGCCAAGCTGCTTTAACTGCGACTTCATGTGCGCGATGTTTTCGTAAGTCCACTTAGCCGGCGGGATGCGGTTCTTGATGGCAGCGTTTTCCGCCGGCAGACCAAATGCGTCCCAGCCGATCGGCTGCAGCACGTTTTTGCCCTGCATGCGCTGGAAGCGCGCGATGACATCGCCAATGGTGTAGTTGCGTACGTGACCGACATGCAGCGCCCCGCTGGGATACGGGAACATCGACAGGCAATAGAACTTCTCTTTCGAGGGATCTTCGTCGACCTCGAAACAGCGATTGTCTTCCCAGTATTTGTTGGCTTCCGCCTCGACCTTCTGCGGGTCGTAGTTTTCGCTCATGGACCGATCACCGGAATTTGAGTGCGGCAAATATACATGAGTTGGTTTAACGATTGCAGATGGAGCTGACGCTGCCCCGACCCTTATCCCGAATTACCTCATTTCCCGGGGCAGCGCAGCTCATCTGCCATTGGTCGGGAAACGTGCCATCAGCACCACCGCGCGTGTTCAGCCGGCCAGAGCGGCTTGTGGGAGCGGCTTCCAGCCGCGACTACTAGCGACAAACCCTGGCAAAGGGATTGCAGGCGAATAGCACTGTACCTGGTAGTCGCGGCTGGAAGCCGCTCCCACAAGCCGCTCCCACAAGCCGCTCCCACAAGCCGCTCCAACGACATCGCGCGATCTACCGCTTTCGCGCGAGTGCCAGGACGAACGCCAGGGATGCCAGCAGCACTATAGCGGTGTCGCCGACGACGACATACGGCGTAGCGCCGGTATGTGGCCGCACGGCAGCGGTGAGCACCTGTGTCTCGAACTGCGGGATGGTCTGCTCGATGCGCCCGTCCGGCGCTATTACGGCACTGACTCCGGTGTTGGTGGCACGCAGCAGGTAACGCCCGGTCTCGATGGCCCGCGCCCGCGCAATCTGCATGTGCTGGTGCGGCGCAATCGAC
>JABDJB010000085.1 GCA_013003425.1 Gammaproteobacteria bacterium
CCGCTGGCCGTGGTTCATGCCGCGTCCACGGCCACCGCCGAACACGCTGCAATGCTGCTGCGCGACGCCTGCACCATCGACGCCAGCGCCCCCGAGCCGCGCCCCGTCATCTATCGCTGATAAATCGGGGTCAGACCGAAACTATTCGATAAATCGGGGTCAGACCGAAATTATTCGCCACAATTGTTCGAAGCAATGGCTGGAATTGACTTCGCTTCTTAAACTGCAATTGTGGCGAATAATTTCGGTCTGACCCCGATTTAGCTTTTCGGTCTGACCCCGATTTATCAGCGATAGATAACGGGGCGCGGCTCGGGGGCGCTGGCGTCGATGGTGCAGGCGTCGCGCAGCAGCATTGCAGCGTGTTCGGCGGTGGCCGTGGACGCGGCATGAACCACGGCCAGCGGCGTGTGCGCATCGATCGGCGTACCAACAGGTGCGATGTCGCTGAACCCGACCGACAAATCCAGCTCGTCATCGAGCGCGCTGCGCCCGCCGCCCAGTTCAACAATGGCATTGCCAACGGCGAAGGCATCGACGCTGGTGAGATAACCGTGATTGTCGGCGTGCACCGGCAGTGTGACCGGGGCGCTGACAAGATAGTGGGTGTAGCGTTCGACAAAATCGGCCGGGCCACCCAGTGCACTGACCATACGGCCGAAAGTTTCTGCGGCCCTGCCCGACGTCACCGCCGTATCGACCCTGGCCAGGGCAGCATCACGATCAGTTTCCAGCCCACCGACGATAAGCATTTCGGCGCACAGCTCCAGCACAACTTCATTGAGCCTTGCTTCACGGTGCTCGTTGCTCAGGTAGGCCATCGACTCGGCAATTTCCAGCGCGTTACCCGCGGTGGTGCCAAGCGTCTCGTTCATATCGGTGATCAGTGCGTGGGTCTGCAGGCCGCTGCTGGCTGCAGTGGCGGTAATGCTGTCGGCCAGCCTGTGGGCGCGTTCCGGCGTCTTCATGAAAGCACCGTTGCCGCACTTGACGTCCATTACCAGCCCGTCGAGCCCGGCGGCGATTTTTTTCGACAGTATCGACGCGGTAATCAACGGCACCGACTCTACCGTCGCGGTGACGTCACGGATGGCATAAAAGCGACGATCGGCCGGCGCCAGCTCGGCGGTCTGGCCAATGATCGCGCAGCCGACTTCGCTGACCACTTTCCTGAACTCATCCAGGTCCGGTGTTGCGCTGTAGCCGGGAATACTGCCGATCTTGTCCAGCGTACCGCCGGTGTGGCCCAGCCCGCGGCCGGAGATCATCGGTACATAGCAACCACAGGCAGCGGCAATGGGCGTCAGCAGGAAACTGACTTTGTCACCAACGCCGCCCGTTGAATGCTTGTCGATGACCGGTCCATCCAGGTCGCGCCACTCGAGGGTGACGCCGGAGTTTGCCATGGCGACAGTCAGGGTGCCGGCTTCTTCAGCGTTCATGGAATTAAGAAAAATCGCCATGGCCAGCGCCGAGACCTGTTCGGCCGGAATACTCTCGTCGGCCAGACCTGCGGCGAAGAATTCTATTTCCGCCGCAGTCAGCGTTTCGCCGTCGCGTTTTTTGCGGATAACTTCGGTAAACAGCATCGCCGGTCAGCGGGTTCCAAACAGGCGGTCGCCGGCGTCGCCCAGTCCCGGCACGATGTACTTTTTCTCGTTCAGCCGCTCGTCAACGGCGGCCGTATAGATGGTCACGTCCGGATGAGATTTTTCCACCATCGCGATCCCTTCCGGACAGGTGACGATGCATACGACAATGACTTTTTGCACGCCGCTTTTTTTCAGCAGGTCGAGGGCGGCAGCAGTAGAGCCGCCGGTGGCCAGCATCGGGTCAACGACGATGTAAAGCGCATTGCTGTTGTTCGGCACCTTGTTGTAATACTCAACCGGCTGCTTGGTTTCTTCATCGCGATACATGCCGAGGAAACCCACGCGTGCGGTCGGCACCAGGCCGAGTATGCCGTCCAGCATGCCCACACCGGCACGAAGTATGGGTACGACGACAATATCATTGGCGATCTTCTGGCATTGCGCCATCCCGACCGGTGTCTGTACCGCGACATCTTCGACTTCGACGTGCTTGAGGGCGTCGTAGCACACGAACATGGTGATCTCTGTGGCCAGCTCGCGGAAGCGCTTGTGGCCGGTTTCAGAATCGCGCAGAATCGCGAGCTTGTGCTGTATGCACGGGTGTTTGACTTCGACGTACATGCTTTTCCCCTGGTCCGATGCACGTGACGGGTGGCTAAAGTACCATGAAACGAGCCCGGGCAGACCAGGCTGCCGGGGGTGCGAATACAGATGGCCAAGCTCTATTTCTATTATTCTTCGATGAATGCCGGCAAGACCACCGCGCTGCTGCAGGCCAGCTATAACTACCGTGAGCGCGGCATGAAAACGCTGGTGCTGTCGCCCGCGATGGATGATCGTTATGGCGCTGGCCGCGTCGTTTCGCGTATTGGTATCGAAGCTGAAGCGCACGCTTTCCGCCGCGACGATGACCTGCTGGAGGTAATACAGGAACGCGTCACCGGCGCACCCATAAATTGCGTTCTGGTCGACGAAGCACAGTTTTTGAGCAAGCAGCAGGTTTACCAGTTGTCGGAAGTTACTGACAAGCTGGATATACCGGTGCTCGCGTACGGGCTGCGTACCGATTTCCAGGGCGAGCCGTTTCCCGGCAGTAAGTACCTGCTGGCGTGGGCAGACAACCTCAAGGAAATAAAAGCCATCTGCGATTGTGGTTCCAAGGCTACGATGGTGGTGCGCCTCGATGAGGCAGGCAACACGATTCGCGACGGCTCACAGATAGAGATTGGCGGCAATGACCGCTACCTGTCGTTGTGCCGGCGTCACTTCAAGGAACGCTTCCATGATGCGGTGGATTAGCATTCTTGCTGCCGCAGTATCACTCTGCGCAGCAGGACAGGCCGCCGCCAGTGAAGCCATTCTGCCGTCGTTGCCGCCATGGCAGTCAAACAGCCTGGAACTGATTGCCGCCCCGGACGACCCGTGGATTACACCGGCCGAACGCAGCGGGCTTACCACAACGCCACGCTACGCCGAAACGCTGTCGTGGCTGCGCCGCCTGGTTGACGCGGCGCCGCAGCTCGAGCTGGTTTCAATAGGCCGCAGCGATGAGGGGCGCGACATCTGGATGGTGGTTGCCGCGGAAAACCGCGCGACGACGGCAAAACAACTGGGCGACAATAGCCGGCCGACGCTGCTGGTGCAGGCCGGTATACATTCCGGCGAAATCGACGGCAAGGATGCCGGCCTGATGCTGCTGCGCGATATGACGGTAGCGAACAAGCTGAGCGACCTGCTCGAGCGGGCAAACCTGCTGTTCATCCCGATCCTCAACGTCGACGGACACGAGCGTTTTTCGGCTCACGGCCGTATCAACCAGCGTGGCCCGGCCGAGATGGGCTGGCGCAGCAATGCCCGCAATCTCAACCTGAATCGCGACTACACAAAGCTGGAGACCCCCGGAGTAAGGGCGGTGGTTGGCGTTATCAATGACTGGCAGCCGGACCTTTATATCGACGTGCACGTCACCGACGGTGTTGACTACCAGTACGACATCACCTGGGGCTACAACGGCAGTCACGCCTGGTCGCCGGCGGTGTCGGGCTGGCTGGCGCAGTTTCTCGAACCGGCGGCGACCCGTGCCCTGAGTAAACGCGGTCATGTACCTGGCCCGCTGATCTTTGCCGAAAACTACGATGACTACAGCGCCGGTATCAGCAGCTGGACTGCCAGTCCGCGTTATTCCAACGGTTATGGCGATGCGCGTCACCTGGCGACCGTGCTGGTGGAAAACCATTCGTTAAAACCCTACCTGCAGCGGGTGCTTGGCACCTATGTTTTCCTCGAGGCGACGATGCGAGCGCTGGGCGAACACGGCAGCCTGCTGCGCAAAGCGGCGCGCAAGGACAGTCGCCGCCGCAACGACAAAATTGTGCTTGCCTGGCAAAAAGGTGCCGCAGTGCTGCCCGAGATCATGAGCTTCAAGGGCGTGCGTTCCGAGCGCGAGTATTCGCCAGTCACCGGTGACAGCATTACGCGCTGGACCGGCGAGCCGGTTGAACTGCCGGTGGTGGTGCGGGCGAATGACCAGCCAAAGGCAGTCGTGAGCCGGCCGCGTGGCTACTATGTGCCCGCGGCATGGTCATTTATTGTCGACCGGCTGCGGCCGCACGGTATTCGTTGTGAATTGCTAAAGACAGGCAAGCGCGTGCCGGTGGAGCACTACCGCCTGCCAGAAGCAACGCTCGCTACCAGCCCGTTCGAAGGGCGGGTACGGGTCGACCCTGGCGACGTTGTCGTCGAGCGGGGTGAAATGCACGTTCGTCCGGGCGATTGTTTCGTTCCCACGGACCAGCCGCTTGGTACCCTGGCGATGCTGCTGCTTGAGCCGCAGTCACCCGATTCTCTGCTGCAGTGGGGCTATTTTCTCGAGATCATGACGCGCACCGAGTATTTTGAAGACTATGCGGTCGAGCCGATGGCGCAGCAGATGCTGTTGCACGATGCAGAACTGGCGCAACGCTTTCGCGACAAGCTGCAGGCCGATCCGGCATTCTCAGCCGACAAGGAGGCGCGGCTGCGCTGGTTCTATGAGCAGACGCCGTATTTCGACCAGCGTTACCGGCTGTACCCGATTGCCCGCCGCGTGAACTGAAGCGGCTCCGAGCAGGTCGTACTGTTATATGAACAAAAGCCGCCGCAAGTTCCTGCATGGCTGCCTGGGTGGCACAATTGCGGCTGCCTGTCCTTGGCCGGGGCTCGCCGCAACGTCATCGCCACTGCTGCAGCGGGCGATTCCGCAGACTGGTGAACGACTGCCGGTGGTCGGCATGGGCAGCTGGGGCACATTTGATATTGGCCGCAGCGAGCGGCTGCGCGAGATGCGCACCGGCGTGCTGCAGGCATTCTTCCGGCACGGAGGAACGCTGATCGATTCCTCGCCGATGTACGGCAGTTCCGAAGAGAATATCGGCTACTGCCTGCAAAAGGTTGACGCCGGTACAGCGTTTTCCGCAACAAAAGTCTGGATTTATGGCCGCGAGCAGGGCATCGAACAAATGCAGGACTCACAGCGGCTGTGGGGCGTGCCGCGCTTCGACCTGATGCAGATTCATAATTTCCTCGACTGGAAGACGCACCTGCGCACGCTGCGTCAATGGCAAGACGAGGGTCGTATTCGCTATATCGGCATCACCACGTCGCATGGCCGGCGACGCGGCGATCTGCTGAAAGTCATCGCCAACGAGCCGTCGATCGACTTTGTGCAGTTCACTTACAACATTGCCGACCGCGATGCGGAACAGCGCCTGCTGCCGCTGGCGCGTGATAACGGTAAGGCCGTTATTATCAACCGGCCGTTTCGGCGCAAGCAGCTGATCAATGCTGTCGCCAGAGCCGCATTGCCGGACTGGGCGGGTGAAATCGGCTGCGATAACTGGCCGCAGTTCCTGCTCAAGTACATCGTTTCGCATCCGGCGGTGACTTGCGTCATCCCGGCGACGTCACGGGTCGACCACATGATCGAAAACATGGGCGCCTGCTACGGTCCGCTGCCGGATGACGCCATGCGCCGCGAGATGGTGCGTTACTTCGAAACCATCTAACGGGCAGAGGGCTTCGTGGGAGCGACTTCAGTCGCGACTCCCTGCGACAAAGCCTCGTGGGAGCGACTTCAGTCGCGACTACTTGCGACATGACTTCTCGGGAGCGACTTCAGTCGCGACTACCCGCAACAGAGCTTCGTGGGAGCAACTT
>JABDJB010000086.1 GCA_013003425.1 Gammaproteobacteria bacterium
ACCTTCTACTTTGTCATTGTTGTGATGGCGCTGAGTGATGTCGTGCAGTCACGCTATCGCAGGAAACTCATCGCCGAAAATGCCGCGCAGCTGCGCCGCACCAGAAAGGGATAATCCGATGGCTCAGGATACAACCGCACAAAACGCCACTGAGGAAGCAACTGCGCCGGTTCCGGCGATTGCCGAACAGCTGCCGGAATTTACCGATTATCTGCCCGAATCGGTATTGCCGTACTGGGAAATAGTTGCTCACTACCCGATTGTGGGTGCAGCAGCGATCGCGCTGATCTTTTTCCTCATTGCCTACGTGGTGCGCGCGGTGCTTCTGCGCAGCGTACACAAGATCAGTGCGAAGACGTCGAGCACGCTGGACGACGCGCTGGTCCAGACGCTCAGCAAGCCCATTTTTAACACGGTCTTCATTTTCGGCCTTACCCTGGCGGCACGGGCCGCACAGCTCCCCGAGACTGTCACCAGCATCACCGTCAACCTGCTGCTGTCGATCATCGTCGTTATCTGGATGATGGCGGCGTTCCGTCTGGCCGGCGTTATATTTCGTGCACTGGCCAATGTACGCGACAAGTTTCGCATCATCGAAGAACGTACATTTCCGCTGTTCGACCTGATTACCAAGCTGGCTACGTTGCTGGTCGGCAGCTACGCGCTATTGATGATATGGGGTATCAACCCGGCCGGCTGGCTCGCTTCTGCGGGTATCGTCGGTATTGCCGTCGGTTTTGCTGCCCGCGATACGCTGGCTAACCTGTTTTCCGGCTTTTTTATCCTGGTCGATGCGCCATACCAGATTGGCGACTACGTCAACCTCGATTCGGGCGAGCGTGGCAAGGTCACGCACGTAGGGATGCGCAGTACCCGACTGCTGACCCGCGACGACATTGAGATCACGGTACCCAATGCCGTTATCGGCAACGCTAAAATAATCAACGAGAGTGGCGGGCCCTGGGAAAAGCTCCGCGTTCGCATCCCGGTTGGTGTTGCCTACGGTTCGGACGTGGAGACAGTTTGCGACGTGCTGATGGGCGTCGCCGAGGCCAAAGACGGCGTATGCCGTAACCCGGCTGCGCGGGTTCGTATGCGGGGTTTCGGAGCCTCGAGCCTGGATTTTGAACTGCTGTGCTGGATCAACGAACCGGAAAAACGTGGCGTCATGCGTCACGAGCTGCTGATGGCAGTTTACAACGCGCTAAACGATGCCAGTATCGAGATTCCGTACACCAAGCAGGACATCTACATCAAGGAGATGCCGGGCAGTTAGCGACGGCCCGCCTGGCCAACGCTGGCCACGGCCCCTGGCAAAGAAAAGGCGGCCACAGGCCGCCTTTGAAAAAAAATTGATGCCAGGGATCAGCCAGCAGGCGTGTCGCGGAGCATTTCGTCAACCTCGCGCGGCGCCTGCGTCGGCACCACCTGGTCGAGCGTTGCGGCACGCTCGATTTCGCTATCGACGTGAGCTATCCACTGCCGTGCCACGCGTGCACTACGATCGTCGCTTGTTGCAGCAGAGAACGCATTGCGCGCGCCACGCAGTTTTTTCTGGTTGAACAGCGCCATACCGAGCATTACGTTAGCCGTATCCGGACGCTTGACGCCGCCCAGGCTCAACCCGCGCTGGATTGCCTCAGTAGCCGGCTCCCATTGCTCCAGGTTGATGTGTGCTTGTGCAAGGCGCACGTACAGCTCACCGTCACCCGTCATTTCGGCAGCCCGGCGCAGCGGGGGAATGGCCTTTTCATCCTCACGCGCCTGGTACCAGGACTGCGACAGCAGTCGCAGATTACGCTCGTTGTTCTCAATCCGGCCGGTCCCCATCTCTTTCTCCAGCAACACCGCGGCCTTGTAAGGCAGGTCGTGCATGAGATAAAGATTCGCCATATTTGTCAGGTGGTTCGAGGTATTTAGCAGGTTCGCCTCGTACAGCAACTCGGTCAGCGCCAGCTGCTTCTTGGTATCGCCCAGCTCGCTATAGGCTGCCGCAAGCGTTAGCACATAACGGTCTTTCGGGTAGTGCTGCAGCAACTCCTTCAGCACCGTGACCATGTTGCGGTAGTCTTTCTTCTCGTAATAGATAACCCGCAACAGGAGCAGCCAGTTTTCCCGCGGGGTGCGGCCCTGCTCACGGTATTTATCGATCGCCGTCCGGATTGGACCGAGCGCGCGATCGTACTGCCCTTTCTGGAAATACGCCTGCCCCAGCAGCATGTAAACATCCGCGCTGGGTTCATCGAGCATACTCATCAGCCGCTGCACTGTGCTTAAAGCAGCGTCGTAGTCTTCCTCGGTGAAGTACAGCTGAGCCATTGTTTTGAGCGTGCTTTGCACCAGCGCCTCGGGCAGCTCACCCTGTTGCAGGAGATTTTCGTAGGCACTGATCGCCTGACGATACTTTTCTTCCTGATAATAGGTATAAGCCTCGAGATTCCAGATCTGCGCGAGTTCGTAGCTGGACAAGCCCCGCTTCTGCCGCAGTTTCCCCAGCCGTTGATAAACGGAAGCATATTGGCCGTCTTCGGCCAGCTGCTGCGATTCCTGCAGTTCCTCATAAACTGCCTGACTCATTGCAACCGTTTGCTTGGTCTTTTCATCGCCCTGTGCGCCGGCCGCCGCAGTAAACAGCAGCAGCACCGCCAGAAACCCGACTTTCAGCCTGTAATTCATCGACACGGCCTCAGTTTTCAATCTGGTAAGTAAATTTGTTGCGTACACCCGGCACCTCGATGGCCTCACCATCGACGACACGCGGCTTGTACTTGAACTTCAACGCCGCCTGGATGGAAGCGCGATGGAACAATGAGCTGGTGCACTGCCCCTCAAGCACGCGCGGATCGCGGGTCGTGCCCTGCCTGGTCACGGTGTATTCGACGATACAGAAACCCTCCAGGCCGCGTGATAACGCACGATCAGGATAGATCGGCGCCACCTTCACGATCGGCAGGTAGTCGCCCTCGCCTACACCGAGACTGAAGCCGGCACCGCTGAGCTCAATATTGGTCTCCACCGGAACCGCGGAAATTGCAATCTTGTCTGCGGATGCATTGACGTCATCCAGCTTTGGCGTCGGCGGGGTTTCCGGCGGCGCCTCGGGTGCCGGTGGTTTTTCCGGCTTTATCTCGCGACGGTTTACAAATTCCGACCGTTTCAGCCGCACGAAATCGACCAGGCGGATTGACTTATCGTCGCCCAGTTCGTTTTCGCCGGTTGAAATCAGGTACTGCATGGTCCAAAGCAAGCCGGCAGTTACAACTACCGCAAATAAGGTACCCAGTACCAGCCGGGTCGCCATCCCGGCGCTGGAGCCTGCCAACTCTATGGCATGTGTTGGCGCTGATCCACCAGTAGCACTCATCTCGCCTACCTCGTTAGTCGTTTGCCGCTATCGCGATCTGGTACACACCGGCGGAACGTGACGCGTCCATCACTTTCACCAGCATTTCGTTGCGAGAGTCCTTGTCGGCCTGGATTACAACCGTACCCTGCGGATTCTCCGCGTGCAGCCGCTCGATGTTCGGGCGCACCTGTCGCTCGTCCACTTTGCGTCGATTGATCCAGATTTCGTCGTTACCGGTGATAGCGATGAGGATATTGGCTTTCTCCTGCACCTCAGCGGTAGCAGCATCCGGCCGGTTCACCTCGATACCCGCTTCCTTGATAAAAGTTGCGGTCACGATAAAGAAAATAAGCAGGATGAACACCACGTCCAGCATGGGCGTGATATCGATCCTGGTTTCCTCTTCCTCTGTGTTCTGAAAAAGCTGTTTCATTGTTTAAATCTCTGGTGAATACCGGATCAGTGATCCATCGTCATGTGTTCTGCAAGCAGCTCGCGTTCGCTGTAGGCCTTGTTGTCGAGCCATGCGCTCATGGCCAGACCCGACAGGGCCGCAACCATTCCAGCCATCGTCGGTACCGTCGCCATCGACACGCCCGCGGCCATTGACCGCGGGTTGCCCGAACCGGAAATCGCCATTACCTCGAACACGCTGATCATGCCCGTAACGGTGCCGAGCAAGCCCATCAGCGGGCACAGCGCGACACAGGTCTTTAGCAGAGCCAGGTTTTGATCCAGCGCCTGCCCGACAACGGACACAAGTTCTTCGCGGACGCGGCGCGCGTGCCACGACTCGCGCTCATCGCGCCCTTCCCAGATCGCCAGTGCCTTACGCACCATTGACGGGTAGCGAGCCCGCAGGAAGAACAGGCGCTCAAAAATGAGCGCCCACATGATGAGCGTCAATACAGCGATCAGCGTGAGCACGGTACCGCCCAGCTCCATAAAATCGCGGACGCTTTCCAGCGCCGGCAGGTAGTAATAAAGCGTTTCCACGCTTACTTACCCTCTGCCCGCCGCGCGAGAATGCCTGCCGCCTGTTCCTGCAGTATCTGGGTAACCGACTTGGATCGGCTCGACACCAGCGTGTGCAGGAACAGCGTCGGGATGGCAACGCACAGCCCAAGTACCGTCGTGACCAGGGCCTGCGAGATGCCGCCGGCCATGAGCTTCGGATCGCCGGTACCGAACAGCGTGATCGCCTGGAAGGTGTTGATCATGCCGGTAACGGTACCGAGCAGGCCGAGCAACGGCGCCACCGCGGCAATAATTTTCAGGAACGTCAGCATACTGTTTAGCTTCGGTGTCTCTTTTAAGATCGCCTCGCCCATCTTGAGTTCCAGGGTTTCTACATCGACCGCCTTGTTTTCGTTGTAAACGGCAAGCACGCGGCCAAGAGGGTTGTTGCCCGGATTCTCCGGATTTTTCATCTGGCTATGGACTCTTGCGCCTACGCCAGTCAGGGCAACGAAGCGCCAGATCGCCACCAGCAGGGCCAGGATACCCAGCCCGATGATGATGTAGCCGATCCAGCCACCCTGGTCGATGCGCTCACGCAGGTTGGGTGTCTCGGTCAGCAGACCGACCAACTGGCCACGCAGCGGGTCCAGAGCGAACGGCTGGTAGCCCGAAGAAGCGCTTTCGACGTCGGGGATCTTGCTGGTGTAGCGCGATGCGGGCTGGCGCCCCAGCTCAATCAGTCGCCCGGTCTCGGTGACATGCTGTAGATAGTTACCGTTCGATACGACGTTGAACAGGCCGACACGCGTCACTTCACGCTGCTCTTCGTCACCAGTGGCTGAAACCACCGTTGCCGGGAACTTGACTGTCTTGCCGGACTCGGTCATCTCACGCTGCAGTTCGAACCACAGCCGCTCGATTTCTTCCAGCGAGGCGAGGCGGTTGCCCTGCCCCATCTTCTGCGCGAACTCTGTCAGGAAATCGGACCGATCGGGATACTGCAGCTGGGTCAGCGAGCCTTCAAACTGGCCGCGCGCATCGCCGGCAGTCTGCTGCAACACGCCGAACAGCTCTTTAAGCGAACCGAGTCGTTCCTGCAGCTGGCGATCCAGCTCGATAATCTCTTTGTCGTTTACATCGAACTGCGCTTCCATCTGGGCCGAACGGCGTTCGCCCTGGGTACGCAATTGCTTTGCTTCCTCCAGCAGCTGCGCCTGGCGCGCGCGATTAGCGCGAAACTCTGCAATCCGCTGCTGGTTAACCTGGTTGTCTGCTGCACGTCCCTGACGGACCTGCTGCAACAGCTGATCGAGGCTGACTGCGTCCTGTGCCGAAACACCGGCGGGCAGAGCGATCACCAGTGCCGCTGCGGCGGCAATTAATACTTTATTGAAGTTTTTCATTTGCTGCCTCCCGCCACAGGTGCCGGGACCGGAACGATTAGCATATCCGGCGCCTTCTGCTTACGGGCGATACGCAGCCCGTTGGTCAACTGGGCCTTATACAGGGCCGGTGACACTTCTTCGAATTGCCTGCTTTCCTTGTTGTAGGCACCCGTCTGATCGCCGCCGATCGTCTGGTACATCAACGAGATTCGGCCTACACGCAGGAAGTCTGCCTCGCGCGCTTTGCCGTCGACGACCACCGTTCCTTTGTAGGCCTCGATGGTGCGACCAAACTCGTTTTCGATCTGGAAGGCTTCCATGACACGACGCAGCTGTTCGGCGGCAGTTACATCCGACCGCTCCATCAGCACGCGAAGTTTCTCGATGCGCTCGGTTCTTTCTTCCAGCAGAAAGGGCACGTCGAGCCTGACGAACTCATCGAGTGAATCGATCATGCTGATCATCAACGGGACAATTTGCCGCTCGATCAGCGAGACTTTGTCGATCGAGTCGGTAAGAACGGTTTTCTCGCGCTCCTGGTTGTCGATCTGCCGCTGCAGGAGACCGTTGTAAACATTCAGACCGTCGACCACTTTGAGCACCGTACGGTATTCACTAAGCAGTTCGTTGGCCTGATCAGCGAGATTCTCTATTCGCTGCTGAGCCTGGGCACCTTCATTAGCACGCGCCTCACCCTGCGCGATGAGCTGATTGATCTGTGCGAATGCCGATACCGGGAATATCAAACCCAGTAATACAACCCCCACCAGATAACGACATCTAGTCATATCCGTACCTTCCGAATTTCAGTTTCTCTAGTCAGAACACCACGAAAAAAGAATTCGCTGTGTTCCCCCAAATCTAAACTAGTGGCGCCCCCACCCCCGCGGGACAACGCCGAACTGCGAGGCAGAGACCAAGCAGACCCAAAACTCTATCGCTAAACTCCTGCCGGGTCGACTGGCACTTTATAATGATGCGACGCAGCATCGGCGGCATCGCCGTTAAAGAGTTTCGACTTCCCGCCGATCCTTCTTGAGTTATGCCCAATAACAACATGTTGCCCGAATTACCGGTCCCCGGCCCGGAGGTCGCGCTGGCGCTTTTCCTGCTGTTGGCGATCTATGCAGGAGCCCTGCACGCCGCAAACTCCGGGCGCTTTCCCGGACTGGCGTGGCTCGGCGGCCGTACGATCGGCCGCGACCTGGCCATTGGCCTGGGCGTATTGGCGACAGCGCCGGCTATCGCGCTGGCCGTAGTGCTTGCCAGTCATTCTGCGGGGCAACGCGAGGACCGGGCCGCCGAGTTGTTGCAGGAGACAGCCAACACCATTTCTACCGGCCTCGACGAGCTGTTCGACAAACACATGAACGGTATCGCCAGCCTCGCCAACACGATCCAGCGCAGCGGACGGATGGATGTAGCATCTTTGACTGATGCCATCGTGTCGCATCACGAGCTTTACCCGGATTACCTGACGATGCTCGCTGCCAATACCTTTGGCGACATTGTCACGGCTACCACGATGGTGCAGGGACGACCGCTGCGCATCAGCTCGCTCAATCACAACATCAGCGATCGTCCCTACTTTGTTACCCCAATGCGCGAAGGTGGGGTGTTTGTTTCGGATGTATTCCAGGGCCGCGGGCTGGGACAGGACCCGATAATTGCAGTAAGCGCACGGGTCAGCACGATTGATGGCACGCCGTGGGGCATTGTCGAGGGATCGCTGAACCTCCAGCGGCTGTCACGATTTCATCCGGCAACGACCATGTTCGGCCAGGACATAGAGCTGTTGATACTGGACCAGCGTGATCGGGTCATCTCAAGCACGCGCGCGGACTCACGCATTCTCGAAACGGTGAGCCTGCCCTTGCTCAATGCCGATGCGGAGAAAAACGACAGACTGTACACCCACGCCGTTTCCGGGCTGGGCTGGCAGGTGCACGCCAGCATCCCGCGGGCGCCTGTGCATGCCGAGGTCTGGGTTGATGCCCGCGCTACGTTGTTGTGGCTGCTGTCGGCAGTCGCTATTGCAATCATGCTCTCCACGGCGATTGCCAGACGCGTTACACGGCCGCTGACAGCACTGAAAACCGCGGTACGGGCGCTTGACCTCGAGGGAGCCGATGCCGACCTTGCAGCGCCTCCCGGTGCTCCGGAAGAAATACGGCAGGTTTACGAACACCTGTCTTCAATGTCGAACCGGATGCAAAATTCACACCGGCAGCTGACCGCTGCAGTGGAAGCCGGCAAACACTACCGGCAGCAGCTTGAGACTACGCTGGCACGCCGTGAGACAGAGATCCGCAGTCGCACCAACGAACTGGAACACACAAATCGAAACCTGCGAACGCTGAGTAACGTCGACCAGCTGACGGGCCTGGCCAACCGGCGGCGTTTCACTGAAGCCATCGACCAGGCGTGGCGCCATTGCATGCGCGAACAGAGTCCGGTTTCGCTGGTACTGCTCGATATCGATCACTTTAAAGCATTCAATGACACCTACGGGCACCAAAATGGTGACTACTGCCTGGCCCGCGTGGGCGGCGCGCTGTCTGCCTGCGTCTGGCGACCGCTGGATCTCGTGGCGCGCTATGGTGGCGAGGAATTCGTCATGGTGCTGGCCAACACTGAACTTGACAATGCACTGTCCATTGCCGGACGCACGCGAAGGGTAATCGAGGACATGCGGCTGCCCCATGCCGGCGCCCCTGACGGCTTCGTTACTTTGTCGCTTGGCGTTGCCAGCACTGTGCCGCAACGTGGCTCTGATTATCAGCTCCTGCTGCAGGAAGCCGACCGCGCGCTGTACTTTGCCAAGGAAAAAGGCCGCAATCGTGTCGGGTGGGCTGATCAGGGCGAACTGAGGCTGATGGGCGACAAGAACCCCGGCCATAACGCTGACCAGATCATCGAGTTCCGTCTGCCGGTAACTGACACCGACTGAGTCTGCCGTGATAGCCTCCCCGGCGGGGAGGAACAGCGTGAAAACACTGGCCTTGTTCGGCGGGCCGGCCCTCGCGGCAGCGCTTGGCGTTTATCTCAGTGCGACCGGTTCGGACGCTGCCGTTGCGTGGACCGCAGCAGTTACCGTGCTGTGTGCGGTCTGGTGGATATTCGAACCGATTCCGATTCCGGCCACTTCGCTGCTACCGCTCGCGGTGCTTCCATTGGTCGGCGTATTGACGCCGGCAGAAGTCGGCGAGTCTTACGGCAATTCCCTGATCCTGCTACTGATGGGCGGTTTCATGCTGTCGACAGCGATGGAACGCAGCGGCGTACATCGTCGCCTGGCGCTGGGCATGGTCAATCTGTTTGGCGGCGGCGGTGGCCGACCGCTGGTATTCGGGTTCATGCTGGCGTCTGCCGTGCTCAGCATGTGGATTTCCAACACTGCCACCACGCTCATGCTGCTGCCGATTGCGCTGGCCGTCATCGACCAGACCCGCGACCATCGCCTGCAGCTCGCGTTGCTGCTCGGCATCGCCTATGCGGGCAGCGTAGGCGGGCTTGGCACGCCAATCGGCACGCCGCCGAATCTCATTTTCATGAAGGTATATACCGAAACCACCGGCATTCGGCTGACCTTTACGGACTGGATGCGCTGGGGCCTGCCGGTGACCGCCATCATGATTCCGATTATCGGTCTGTGGCTGACCCGGCGACTGGAGCATAGCGCCCCGCTGCGCTTGCCGGAGTCCGGCGCATGGCGTAGCGAAGAAATCCGTACGCTGATCGTGTTTATGCTGACAGCACTGGCGTGGGTCACTCGCAGTGAGCCCTTTGGCGGATGGAGCGCAATGCTGGGATTACCTGATGCAAATGATGCAAGCGTGGCGCTGCTTGCAGTCGTCGTCATGTTTCTGCTCCCAAACGGCCACGGCGAGAAACTGCTCGACTGGAAAACCGCCAGCAGCATTCCCTGGGGCATCCTGATCCTGTTTGGCGCCGGCATCTGTATTGCCAAGGCATTTGGTAACTCAGGGATCAGCACCGCAATAGGCGAAGCCCTGTCAGGACTGCGGCACCTTCCTGTGTTGCTGGTCATCGCGATTATTTGCCTCACCGTAACGTTTCTTACCGAGGTAACGAGTAATACCGCAACAACGGCTTTGCTGATGCCGATCATGGCAGCGGCTGCGGTGTCCAGCGGACTGGATCCGCGACTGCTGATGGTGCCCGCAGCAATGACCGCCAGTTGTGCATTCATGCTGCCGGTGGCGACCGGCCCGAACGCCGTTATTTTCAGCAGCGGTCGCGTGCAGATCCGCGAGATGGCACGGGAGGGGCTGATATTGAACCTGATCGGTGTCGTTGTAGTGACATTGGTCTGCTACTTTATATTTGGTTGAGTGTCTGATCACCGGAAAAGGGGATAAACATGGTGAGTCTGCTTTCTTTGTGGATGCCGGTCCTGATTGCTGCAGCATTGTGCTGGATCGCCGGCGCAATTCTGTGGACGGCACTGCCGCTGCACAAGTCTGATTACGCACGGGTCGACAACGAGGAGGCTGCCCGCGACGCCCTGCGCAGCCTGTCGGCGGGCCAGTACAACATCCCTCATATCGCCGATCCGTCGAAGCTGTCCGACGACGACAAGCAAAAGTTTGCCGATGGTCCGGTCGCTTTCATCACGGTGCTGGACAAAGGCATGCCCAACATGGGCAAGAATCTTGTGATCCAGTTTATTTTTTATACCGTTGTGAGCGCACTCGTTGGCTATGTTGCCGCCGCGTCGCTGCCGGCCGGCGCCGCGTACCTTGCAGTCTTCCAGGTCGTCGGCATGACCGCGTGGCTGGCATACGGCGCCGCTGCTCTGCAGGATTGCATCTGGTTTGGCCGGCCGTGGTCAACGGCGTTCAAGAGCGTGTTCGATGCGCTGGTCTATGCGCTGCTGACCGCCGGCGTATTCGGCTGGTTGTGGCCCTGACGCGAGGCTACTCGCGACCATCCCCGTGAGAGCGCCTGCAGGAGCGTCCTGTAGGAGCGGCTTTAGCCGCGAACCGCAAAACCCCGCCTGCCGCAACCTGCAGGAGCGGCTTTAGCCGCGAACCGCAAAACCCCGCGAGACCCTTCGCGCCTGAAGGCGTTCCTGCACGCGAATACACAAACCCCGCCAAATATTTAAGGCGCTCCTGCACGCGAATGCACAATGCCTGCGAAATATTTACCGCGGCCCGTAGGAGCGGCTTTAGCCGCGAACAGCGATCAGGCCCGTTATGGTCTTCGCCCATGTTCGCGGCTAAAGCCGCTCCTACACGCCGGATCATAAATCAACGCGATCGTTTTTTGCGCTTGTTGCGCTTGCGGCCGTTGGGCCCCGGGCCTTCACCACCCCACTGCTCCCGATGCGCCTGCATTGCGGCGCTGGTGACACCGGCATGCCGATTGGACAACAACAGTGACGAAGGCGGGCATGGGCGCGCCCGGATTACCCCCAGGTCGCGCGCAGCTTCGAACAGGCTCGGGTACCAGCCCTCCCAGTTCGGCAACAATTCTTCCACGCGCTGTTTCAACGTCATCGCAAATTGACCTTAGCGCATGGCGTCGGCCCGTACAACGCGACAGTTCATTGACTCGATAAATGTTTTCTGGTTACGAGTTGGATGGGGACAGTACATTTGTAGGTCGGTCGTCGCGACTAAAGTTGCTCCCACGAAGCTCTGTTGCGGGTAGTCGCGACTGAAGTCGCTCCCGAGAAGTCATGTCGCAAGTAGTCGCGACTGAAGTCGCTCCCACGAGGCTTTGTCGCAGGGAGTCGCGACTGAAGT
>JABDJB010000087.1 GCA_013003425.1 Gammaproteobacteria bacterium
GACCGGTCACCTGCCCGATCTGGTCGTTCTCCTCGGCACGTCCGTAGCGGAAACGCCGCACGCCGAGATACTTGCCGAGGCTGCGCGGCACGATGTGTACTTGCGTGTCGCGCGGTTTCAGCAGGAGTTCCTTGACGACCTTGCGGGCAATTTTCGCGATCTCGCGTTCCAGATTCCGCACGCCCGACTCGCGCGTGTAGTACCGCACGATGTCGCGCAGTGCACTGCTGGAGACTTGCAGCTCGTCGTCCTTCACGCCGTTGTTCTCGAGCTGTTTGGGAACGAGATAGCGTTTGGCGATGTTGACCTTCTCGTCCTCCGTGTAGCCCGGCAGGCGGATGACTTCCATCCTGTCGAGCAACGGCGGCGGGATGTTGAGACTGTTGGCGGTCGCAACGAACATGACGTCGGAGAGATCGAAATCGACCTCCAGATAATGATCGGCGAAAGTATTGTTCTGCTCCGGGTCCAGCACCTCCAGCAGGGCGGACGACGGGTCGCCGCGGAAATCCATCGACATCTTGTCGATTTCATCAAGCAAAAACAACGGGTTACGCGACTTCACCTTGGCCAGGTTTTGCACGATCTTGCCCGGCAGCGAACCGATATAGGTGCGCCGGTGGCCGCGAATCTCGGCCTCGTCACGCACACCGCCCAGCGACATGCGCACAAAAGCCCGATTGGTTGCCCGGGCAATACTCTGGCCGAGTGAGGTCTTGCCCACGCCCGGCGGCCCTACGAGGCACAGGATCGGTCCGCGCAGTTTCTTGACCCGCTGCTGCACCGCAAGGTACTCGAGAATTCGTTCCTTGACCTTCTCCAGGCCGTAATGATCTTCATCGAGAATGACCTCGGCCTTTTCCAGGTCACGCAATACTTTCGAGCGCTTTTTCCACGGCGCTTTCAGCAGCCAGTCGATGTAGTTACGCACGACGGTCGCTTCGGCCGACATTGGCGACATCAGCTTGAGTTTGTTCAGCTCGGAGGTGGCCTTCTCCTTCGCTTCCTTGCTCATGCCGGCCTTGTCTATTTTTGTCTCGAGCTCGGCCAGTTCGTTGGGCGCGTCTTCCATGTCGCCCAGCTCTTTCTGGATAGCCTTCATTTGCTCGTTGAGATAGTACTCGCGCTGGCTTTTTTCCATTTGCTGCTTTACGCGGCCACGGATGCGCTTTTCGATCTGCAGTACGTCGATTTCACCTTCGATCAGGTTCATCACGTGCTCGAGACGCTCATGCACACGGCGAATCTCCAGCACTTTCTGCTTGAGATCGAGTTTGAGTGACATATGCGCCGCGATCGTGTCGGCCAGCCTGCCCGGCTCATCGATGCCGGCAAGCGATGTCAGGATTTCCGGCGGGACCTTCTTGTTGAGCTTGACGTATTGCTCGAACTGCGAGACCACCGAGCGCGACAGCACCTCGATTTCGCGTTCGTCAAAATCTTCCGCTTCCGGCAGTGGTGTCACTTTCGAAGCGAAGTAGCGGTCAATATGCAGGTCATCGAGGGTTGCCCGCTCGCGGCCCTCGACCAGCACCTTGACCGTACCGTCCGGAAGCTTCAGCAGCTGCAGGATGTTGGCAATAGTGCCAACCCGATAAACGTCGTCGATGCCCGGATCGTCGACGTCGGCCTGAGTCTGCGCCACCAGAACAATCTGTTTACCGATGTTCATCGCCTCGTCGAGAGCCTCGATTGACTTCTCGCGGCCGACAAACAGCGGAATGACCATGTGCGGAAACACCACGACGTCGCGCAGCGGCAAAACCGGCATTGCGGTCTCCGGCAGCGGCGGCACTTGCTTCAGTTCTTCTGACACTCGATTTACCTCGCGGGCGCCTGCGGCGCGTCGGGCTTATTTAAAAGAATAGTCGATTGGAGAGGTATGGGGGCTGGCGGCAGCGATATCAAGCCCTGCCCGGACCCGTCAGCCGGCCGAGCTGGGCCGCGCACGCTCCCCGGCCACCATCGACGCCTCGTCCGACTCGTACATGATGTAAGGCTGGGTCTCGCCGTTTACGACCGACTCGTCAATAACCACCTTGGTGGCACCTTCGAGCGTCGGCAGCTCGTACATCGTATCGAGCAGGACATTTTCCAGGATGGTCCGCAGGCCGCGGGCACCGGTCTTGCGCTCCATGGCTTTGGCAGCCACCGCACGCAGGGCGTCCTCGCGAAATTCCAGTTCCACGCCCTCCATATCAAACAACTTCCTGTACTGTTTGGTTAACGCATTCTTCGGCTCGACAAGTATCGTCACGAGAGCATCTTCGTCCAGCTCTTCCAGCGTGGCCACTACCGGCAGCCGGCCGACGAACTCGGGAATCAGCCCGTAACGAATCAGGTCCTCCGGCTCGACGTCGGCGAGCAACTCACCAACACGCGTCTCTTCATCGGTCGCCTTGAGATCGGCGACAAAGCCTATACCGCTCTTGGTGGAGCGATTGAGAATGATCTTTTCCAGGCCGGCGAATGCGCCGCCACAGATAAACAGAATATTGGAGGTATCCACCTGCAGGAACTCCTGCTGCGGATGCTTGCGCCCACCCTGCGGCGGCACCGAGGCAACGGTACCTTCTATAAGCTTGAGCAATGCCTGCTGCACGCCCTCGCCCGATACGTCGCGGGTAATCGACGGGTTATCGGACTTGCGTGAAATCTTGTCGATTTCATCGATGTAGACGATTCCGGTCTGCGCCTTTTCCACATCGTAGTCGCATTTCTGCAGCAGCTTCTGGATGATGTTCTCGACATCTTCACCGACATAACCCGCTTCGGTCAGCGTGGTCGCATCGGCTATAGTGAAAGGAACGTTGAGCAGACGCGCCAGCGTCTCGGCCAGCAGTGTCTTGCCGCAGCCAGTGGGACCGATCAGCAGGATGTTGCTCTTTGACAGCTCTATCTCGTCAGCACGTCCCTCGCCGGCGCGGTTGTCCAGCCGCTTGTAGTGGTTGTACACGGCAACTGACAACACTCGCTTGGCACGGAGCTGGCCAATGACATACTCATTGAGCACGCCGTCAATCTCTCGCGGCGTGGGCAGCGTATCGCGCGCGCTGTCAGTACGGTCGTCAAGCTCCTCGCGAATTATGTCATTGCACAACTCGACGCACTCGTCGCAGACGAACACCGAGGGTCCGGCAATCAGCTTGCGTACTTCATGCTGACTCTTGCCGCAAAATGAGCAATAGAGCAGCTTGCCGTCGTCCCCTTTTCGTGTGTCGTCAGGCATGTATTTCCCTCTGAATTCAATGACTCAGCGCAAAACCACGAATCGTCCGCATGATATAGCACCTTCCGCACGTCAGGCAAAGGAACTGCTCTGCCAAAGTGGATGGTATCAGATTTAACTGATTGAAAAATATAAGATTATTTTTCCGGCTCAGCGACGATTTCGGCCCTGCTTTTCAGCACTGAATCGATTAGACCGTAATCCTTCGCTTCTTCTCCATCCATGAAGCGGTCACGATCGGTGTCCTTCTGGATGGTGTCAGTGGTCTGGCCGGTGTGGTGCGACAGGATCTTGTTCAGCCGCTCACGTATCTGCAGTACCTCGCGGGCGTGGATCTCCATGTCCGAGGCCTGGCCCTGGAAGCCGCCCATGGGCTGGTGAATCATCATGCGCGAATGCGGCAGGCAGTAGCGCTTGCCCGTTGTGCCACCGGCAAGTAACACAGCACCCATGCTGGCCGCCTGGCCGAGACAGATCGTGGACGTATCACACTGGATGAACTGCATCGTGTCGTAGATTGACAGTCCGGCCGTTACTACACCACCCGGCGAGTTAATGTAAATGTGTATGTCTTTTTCGGGGTTTTCTGATTCGAGGAACAGTAACTGCGCCACGACCAGGTTTGCCATGTGGTCTTCGACCTGCCCCACTACAAAAATCACGCGCTCTTTGAGCAGCCGCGAATAAATGTCGTACGAGCGCTCACCACGGGCGGTCTGCTCGATTACCATCGGCACGAGATTCAGTGCCTGCGGGCTTAATGCTCCGTTGTCTGTGCTCATATTGTTCCTCGCTTAGCCTTCAATCTGCATCAGTTCCTGAAAAGTGGTCTTGCGATCCTTTGTTTTGGCACGCTCGAGCAACCAGTCGATGGCTTTTTCTTCCAGCACCGCCATCTCGATCTGCCCCATCAGCCGCGGATCATTCCGGTAGGCACGCATGATCTGCTCAGGGTCACCAAGCTGTCTGGCCATTGCCTGCAGCCTGGCGTCAATCGACGCCTGGTCGGCCTGCAGTTCGGCCGTTTCTACTACTTTTGCTACCAGCAGGCCGAGGGCAACACGACGCCGCCCGGCCTCGACAAACTGATCGGCAGGCGGCATCTGGTCCGGGTCGTCTATTCCCATGCGTCGTGCCGCATCGCCACGCAGATAGTCGACTTCCTGGTCGATAAGCGCCTGCGGTAACTCGACCGGATTATGCTTGACCAGCTCCTCCAGCAGTTGCGCGCGCAGCAATCCGCGCACTTTTTCGTCCCGTTCGCGCGTGATGTTGTCACGGATGCCGTCACGTAACGACTCAACGCCGCCCTCGACCCCGAAGGACTTGCAAAAATCCTCGTCAACTTCCGGAAGGTGGCGCTCGCCCACTTCCTTGACGGTAATGTCGAACTGCGCCGTCTTGCCGGCCAGCGCTTCGACATGATGAGTCGCGGGAAATTCGATAGCAGCCTTTACCTGCCCGCCGGCAACTGCCCCGCTAACTGCCTGCTCGAACTCCGGCATCTGGCCGCTGCCGACGATTACCTCGGCACCTTCGCCCTCGCCGCCTTCGAATGGCTCGCCGTCGATGGTGGCCGAGAAATCCACTGTCACCTTGTCGTCTTCAGCGGCAGCACGCTCTGCAGCATGATAGTGCGCACGCTGCATCCGCAGGTTTTCCAACACCTGGTCGATGTCGCTATCGCCGATTTCCGCGACTTTGCGTTCGACCTTGAGACCCTCGACTTTTTTCAGGATGATTTCCGGATAAACCTCGAAGGTGGCGGTGTACTGCAGGCCGTCGTCCTGCTCCAGCCCGGAGGTCTCGATTTTCGGACCGCCTGCCGGCTCGAGCTTTTCCTGGCTCACTGCCTCGGCATAACTCGAGCGCAGGGTTTCTTCCAGCACCTCGCGGCGTATATCGTTGCCATAGCGCTGGCGCACCACGTTGAATGGCACTTTGCCGGGACGAAAGCCCTTTATCTTTGCTGTCTTGCCGACACGGCGCAGCCGCTTGTCGATTTCAATTTGTATCTGCTCGGCGGGGACCTGCACCGTCATCCGGCGCTGCAACCCACCCAGGCTTTCTACTGCCACCTGCATTTGCGTTTTTTCCTGGTTCATTACTCGTAAGGACTATGGTGCGAAAGGAGAGACTCGAACTCTCACGGGTTGCCCCACTGGATCCTAAATCCAGCGCGTCTACCAATTCCGCCACTTTCGCGCCGGCGGGAATTATAACGGCCAAACTGCCAGACGTTTGAACGCGGTGGTGGGCCGTGAGGGAATCGAACCCCCAACCAATGGATTAAGAGTCCACTGCTCTACCTGATTGAGCTAACGGCCCGCTCTCTCCCGCAAAAAACTGGGGTGGACGATGGGACTCGAACCCACGACCACCGGGATCACAACCCGGGGCTCTACCAACTGAGCTACGCCCACCATAAAAATCTAACTGCCCTTCCGGGTTTTGGCGCGCCCGGCAGGACTCGAACCTGCAACCCTCGGCTTAGAAGGCCGATGCTCTATCCGGTTGAGCTACGGGCGCCATGCCCGGTGCCTGCTAAGGCCGGAAAAACCTGGTCGGGGCAGAGGGATTTGAACCCCCGACCTTCTGCTCCCAAAGCAGACGCGCTACCAGGCTGCGCTATGCCCCGTCGTGCCCGCTCCGGGCACGCATCGGGTGCCCCTGCAGGTTGGCGCATCATACTGCGGGTCGGCGCCTTTTTGTACCCGGAATGGAGTTGCCCGGCCGGCAATTGAGTAAACTGTCCCTATGAGCGCCCGAATAATCGATGGTAAGGCCATTGCGGCACGGATCAGGCAGTCGCTGCATAGCGAGGTCGAGCAGCGGGTGGCCAGCGGCGCCCGGCGCCCGGGGCTGGCGGTGGTGCTGCTGGGCGACGATCACGCCTCAAAAATCTATGTGCGCAACAAGATACGCGCCTGCGAAGAAGCCGGCTTTGAATCGCGCTCTTACAATCTCGATGAAGAAACCGACCAGGGCGCACTGCTGGCGCTAATCGACGAACTCAACCAGGACGAGGCCATCGACGGCATCCTGGTACAGCTGCCACTACCGATGCACATCGATGATGACCTGATCATCGAGGCTATTTCGCCGGCTAAGGATGTCGACGGTTTTCATCCGTGCAATGTAGGGCTGCTGGCTCAGCGCAGGCCAGGTTTGCGTCCGTGCACGGCACGCGGTGTGATGCGGCTGCTGGATGAAGTCGCGGCGCCGTACAAACAAGGCAAGACAGTAATGATCGGCGCGTCGAATATTGTTGGCCGACCCACCGCACTCGAGTTGCTGATTGCCGGCGCGACCGTCACAGTGTGCCACCGTTTCACAAAAGACCTGCAGTCCGAAGTCGAGCGCGCCGATATTCTTATTGTCGCCGCCGGCAAACCGCACCTGATCCCCGGCGAATGGATCAAACCGGGCGCCATAGTCATTGATGTCGGCATCAACCGGCTCGACGACGGCAAGCTGGTCGGCGATGTGGTGTTCACCAGCGCTGCCGAACGCGCCGGCTGGATCACCCCGGTACCAGGCGGTGTCGGCCCAATGACCGTTGCCATGCTGCTGGAAAACACCCTTCACGCCGCCGAGATGCGCGACCAGGCATAGGGGAATTGGGAAGACTTGACCCCTATGCTATTCACGGCGCCAGGTGGTGCCGGCGGCGCTGTCTTCGAGCACGATACCCGCAGCAGCCAGCTCGTCACGAATGCGATCGGCATCGGCAAACTGTTTCTCATCACGTGCACGCCGGCGTGCGGCGATAGCCTGCTCAATCTGCTCATCACTCAGGTCACTGCCTCCGGCACCCGATTGCAGATAGGCCTCAGGATCCGCCTGTAACAGGCCAAGCCGGTCGCCCAGCTTTTTCAGCAATGCTGCCAGCGCCGCCGAACGCGGCTCATCGCCGTCGTCACGCGCCCTGTTGACTGCACGAGCCAGGTCGAACAGGACAGCCAGGGCTTCCGGAGTATTGAAATCGTCGTTCATCGCCGTGACAAACCGCGTGGTGTACGGCTCGTCCTGAGGTGGCGACGTGTCCGGCTGACCGCGCAGGGCAGTGTACAAACGCTGCAGTGCTGCACGCGAGGCGGTCAGCTCCTTGTCGGAGTAGTTTATCGGACTGCGATAATGGCCCGAGAGAATAAAGTTACGCACTTCTTCCGGATGAAAGTGCTCCAGGATATCGCGCACTGTAAAAAAGTTGCCCAGCGACTTCGACATTTTTTCGTCGTCGACCTGGACAAAGCCATTGTGCATCCAGAGGTTTACAAAGTTCTCGCCGGTCGCGGCGCAGGATTGTGCGATCTCGTTCTCATGATGGGGGAATTTGAGATCCATGCCGCCACCGTGGATATCGAAGTGGTTACCCAGCAGCGCTGTCGACATGGCCGAGCATTCGATGTGCCAGCCCGGCCGGCCAGCCCCCCAGGGTGAGTCCCACGCCGGCTCACCCGGCTTGGCTGATTTCCACAATACAAAGTCGAGCGGGTCGCGCTTGGCTTCGTCGACATCGATACGGGCGCCGGAACGCAGCTCAGCCGGATCCTGGTCCGACAACCTGCCATAGGGCGCATATTTCTCTACCGCGTAGTAAACGTCTCCATTGTCAGCAGCATAGGCATAGCCACCCGCTACCAGGCTGCTGATCATGGCGACTATCTCGTCGATGTGCTCGGTGGCGCGTGGCTCCTCGTCCGGCGGCAGCACATTGAGTGCGGCACAGTCTTCGTGCATGGCATCAATAAAACGTGCGGTGAGCTGCCGGTAGTCCTCGCCGTTCTCATTGGCGCGGTTGATGATCTTGTCATCGATATCGGTGATGTTACGTACGTACTGCAGGTCATAGCCGAGTGCGCGCAGGTGCCGGGTAATGACGTCGAATACCACCATCATGCGGGCATGACCAAGGTGCAGGTAGTCGTATACCGTAATGCCGCACACGTAGATGCGAATCTGCCCCTCGACCAGCGGCGTGAAGCTTTCTTTTGCCCGCGTGAGGCTGTTGTAGATCTGCAGCATGACGGCGAATGTTACCTCAGGCGACGTCGCCGGTTTCGCAATACTGCGCCGCGGCCTGCAGCCTGGCCTGCAGCCCTTCCTTGCCGAGATAATCAAACACCCGGTTGAGCTCCGGCCCGTGAGTATCACCGGTCAGCGCGGCCCGCAGCGGCATGAATAATGTTTTGCCGCTGGCACCGGTGGCTTTACCGGTCGCTTTGCTCCAGCTGCGGAAATCCGCGGCATCATCGAGCTGCGCCAGCGCGGCATCGATGAACTCCCGCTGCACAACGGCGAGCACAGCACGGGCGCTATCGTCGAAGCGCGGCGGATCATCAAGCAGTAATTCAGCCCAGTGGGCCGCATCAGCAGGCATCTCGACGTTACCGCGAATCAGCCTGACAAACTCCACCGCGTCGCTGCCGAGCCGTTCGCCAACATCACGCCCGTCCCGGGTCCGCGCTGAGCCCATCCACTGCAGCAGCTCGGCGTCGTCGCGTCGATGCAATGCTTCGCGCTGCCAGTGCATCAGCTGCACCGGGTCATGTTTGGCCGGCGCCCTTCCGAGGCGCGGCGTGGCAAACCCCGCTGCCAGCTCTTCGAGGCGCATGAAGTCATCGCTGTCGAACTTGTGGCCAAGCCTGGCAAGGTGATTACACAGCGCATCGGCAAAATATCCCTGCTCGGCCATGTCGCGGACCCCTATGCTGCCGTGGCGCTTTGACAACGGTGTACCGTCTGCCGCAATCACCAGCGCAATATGCCCGTAACGCGGTGCCGGCAGGCCCAGCGCATCCAGCAACAGCAGCTGACGCGGCGTGTTGGTCAGGTGATCTTCACCACGCAGCACGTCGGTGATACCCATCAGCGCATCATCAACCGCGTTGGAAAAAAAGAACGATGGCGTACCGTCCGAGCGGCGGATGATGAAATCGCCGATGTCGCCGCGTGCCATTGACTGTTCGCCCCGCACCAGGTCGTCGAACGTCACCGGCGCGCCGGCATCGACACGAAAGCGCAAGGTCGGCCGCGCCCCGTCGAGCAGGCGCTGACGCTGCCCGGCCGCGGACAATTCGCGACAGGTGCCCGGGTAGCGCGGTGCGCGGCCAGCCGCCAGCTGAGTCTTGCGGGCAACAGCCAGCTCTGCCTGGGTGCAGAAACACGGGTAAGCGCGGCCATCTGCCTCGAGCTGCGCAAAGTATTCGTCGTAAACGGTCGCGCGCCGCGACTGGCGATACGGGCCACGTCCGTCATCACGACCCGGACCGGCCAGCCAGTCCAGCCCTAGCCATTCCAGGTCTTCAAGCGCCGCGGCCAGGTAATCCTCGCGGCTGCGGTCGCGATCGGTATCTTCGCAGCGAATAACGAAATCACCGCCCTGCCCGGCCGCCAGCAGATAATTGAACAACGCCGTACGGACATTGCCTAAGTGCAGGTAGCCGGTCGGGCTCGGCGCAAATCTTGTGCGTACAGCGTTGACCATTCGTGACAGAGTAGCCAAAACGGCGGCCAACTCAAAGAGTTACTTTATAGCCGCCCGCCAAAGCTTTATGATTCCCGCAATGGAGGGTCGATGAAAACTATCGTAACACTGGTGCTGACTGGCCTTTTGGCCAGCGTGTCGAACGCGGCGGAAAACAATCTGCCACTATTCCCGCAGGTCGAGGTAAAGACCACCGAAGGTGACTTCACGCTCGAACTCGATGGTCGGCGGGCACCGGTCACTGTCAGTAACTTTGTACAGTATGTCATCGACGGGCACTACGACGGCACCGTGTTTCACCGTGTCATACCCGGTTTTGTCGCACAGGCCGGCGGTTACGATGAAGGCCTGCAAGAGAGAAAAACCCGCCAGCCCATACCGAATGAATCCGGCAACGGCCTGAGCAATGTGCGCGGTACTATCGCGCTGGCGCGCATGGGGCATCCGCATTCCGGCAAGGCACAGTTTTATATCAATCTCGGCGACAACCAGCGTCTGGACCCCAATCCATCACGCTGGGGTTACTGCGTTTTCGGCGAGGTTATTGCGGGAATGGAAACCCTCGACAGTATTGCAGCCATTCCTACCGGCGCATCGGGCCCGTTCCGCGGCGACTTCCCGCAAAAAATGGTCAAGATCATTTCAGCCCGACTGGTTACGGACAAGCCCGCCGCTGCTGAATGAGCGTCCTGTTCGTTTCAGACCTCCACCTCGACGCAGGTAGCCCCGAGATCGGTGACCAGTTCATCCGCTTCCTGCGGCAGCGCGCATCCAATGCCGATGCCCTTTACATCCTGGGCGACTTGTTCGAATCGTGGGTCGGCGACGATGATCCACAGCCCGAGCGTGAGCGACTGGCGACGGAACTGACCGCCCTGAAACGGGCCGGCGTCGATTGTTTCTTCATGCATGGAAACCGTGACTTTCTGGTCGGAGAGCAGTTCGCTGCCGCTGCTGGCGTCGAGCTGCTGGACGAAGAGGTGGTGCTGGATGTGTCAGGCACGAAGGTGCTGATCATGCATGGTGACAGCCTTTGCACTGACGACGTCGAGTACCAGGCTTTCCGGGCCACCGTTCGCGATGCCGCATGGCAGGAAAACTTTCTGCAATTGCCGCTGCAGCAGCGCCTGGCGCTGGCGGTTCAGGCGCGCGAACACAGCCAGGCCCGTAACGCCACGGCGGCAGATTTCATAATGGACGTTAACCAGAATGCGGTTGCCGAAGCGCTGCGCCGGCACGGCGTCCACCATCTGCTGCATGGGCATACACACCGGCCGGACGTGCATCGGTTCGAGCTGGACAAGCAGCCCGCAGTCAGAATGGTGTTGGGCGACTGGTACGACCAGGGCAGCGTGCTGGAATGGGACGCCGCCGGTCCGCGCCTGGAATCTTTACCGCGTCAGGCCTGACGGCGCCGCAGCCCGAACAATCCGAGCAACGCCGAGCCCATCAGCCACCCGGCTGCCGGTATCGGCACGGGATTGACGCTGATTTCAATACCCGAGAATTTCTTCTGGATAAAGGCTTCCTCAAACATTGCCATCGTGTCGGCGGTCAGTATGTTCTGCAGCGTCAGATGTACCTGGTTTTCTGTGCCAAACCAGCCGTCGGTAGCATCGATGGTGGTCGACCCAGACCAGTTCTGCGGCTGACTGCCCAGGTCACCGCTATCGGAGAAAAAGAAAGAGTCCTGAAATTCGACAATCGGATTTTCCACATCACGCACCCGCATTTCGCCACTAGCCGAAACCTCGGCACCCGGGCCGTCGAGGATATAGTCGCCGGTCTCCTGCAGGAAAAAACTGTCGAATGAGAAATTCAGCGTCGTGGCGGTAAGCGTCAGGTTCAGCGTCTCCGATACGTTCGGGGGATTGTCTCCGTTCAGCGATCGCGCCAGGAATGCGTCGGGTACAAAGAAAATCGTATTGTTACTCAGCATTACCGGGGACTCGGCGCCGGGTGTTCCAAACAGCCCGACTTCATCCCTGTTGTAGGTAACGGTGAAATCCGAATTGTCGTTCGATACCGTGCAGGTGCTACCGCTGCACGTTGTAGTGCTTGCGGCAAAAACCGCCGGCAACAGTGCCATGCTTGCGAGTGTTGCTAACGCCAGATTCCTGATCATCGTCGTGCCATCCAGTGGAGTTGCAAAACCTGTAATCCAGGTGGCTTAAGGTTAAATCCCGGGCGTCAGCCAGGCAGTGGGGAAAACCCTCAGGCGCCAGTGCAAAATCACTCAGTCGTGGCAGCCGGCACACCGCTGTGGAATGCAAACACCGGGTCGCGACGCCCAACCAGGCTCGCCTCCAGCTGCGCCAGCCGGTCAATACGCTCGTCCAGCTGCGACTGCAGCTGCCGCGCCAGCCCGAGATAGACCTCAAAGTGACGCTGTTCGGAGTGCAACAAACCGCTGTACAGCGCAGCGACATCGTCCGGCAGCACCGGCACCAGCAGCGCGAATCGTTCGCAACTGCGCGCCTCAATCAGTGCGCAAACGATCAGCGTATCGACCAGCCGGCCCGGCTCATCGGAACGTATCGCCGCCCGCAGGCTGCCGGCATAGCCAGATGCCGGTACCCTGCGCACCGCCACCTCTCGCTGTTGCAACAGCTTGCTCACCTGCTCAAAGTGCCGCAGCTCTTCGCGCGCAAGACGTGACATCCGCGCCGCCATGCCTGTCTGCTCGGGATAGCGAAACATCAGGCTTAGCGCCGTTGCCGCAGCTTTCTTTTCACAGTTCGCATGATCGAGGAGCAGCTCCGGGACACGCTGCCGGGCCGCGTCGACCCACGCAGCTGGCGTCGGAGCCCGCAGGAACTGCGCGACCGGCGCCGGGACGTTCATTTGATCAGGTCTCGCAGCAGGCCGATCAGTTCCGGCATACGGACCGGTTTGGCAACAAATCCGTCGAAGCCGGCCTCAATCGCCCGGATCCGGTCCTCGTCGAGAGTTGCCCCGGTCAGGGCTATGGCCGGACCGCTGTAGCCGCCGTCGCGAATCTGTTTTATGGCGCTCAGCCCGTCGAGTATCGGCATGTTCAGGTCGAGAATTGCCAGGTCGATGCTGCCGGCCGCGATCCGCGTGACGGCGTCACGCCCGTTGCCGACAAATTCGAGCTCGTACCCGGCGCGTTCGAGGAACAACTGCATCAGCTGCACGATATCCGGATCGTCTTCGGCAACCAGCAGCCGGCCACCACCGCCGCCTGCAGCGTCGGGTTCGGGCGCGGCAGCAACCGGTGCCGGCAAGCGTATGAGGAAGCGGCTGCCCTCTCCCGGCTGCGAATCGAGCCCGAGCGAACCACCCAGCAGCTTGACCAGTTCAAGCGTGATGTGCAGCCCAAGCCCGGCACCTGCCCGCTTGTGCGCACCCTCGAGCCGCTCAAACGCGGTGAAGATGCGCGCCCGGTCAGCCTCGGCAATGCCAGGGCCACTGTCGGACACTTCGGCATGCAGCTGGCCGTCCTGCCATGCCAGCGTCAGGTACACGAAGCCTTCTTCGGTGAACTTGACGGCGTTTCCCAGCAGGTTGATCAGTATCTGGCGCACGCGCATTTCATCGAGCACCACTGGCTGCACGTCGGGCGGATCGACAAACGCGGCAAAAGCCAACTCTTTGTCGGCTGCCAGCGGCGCCATTATCGCTGACAGGTCTTCGGCCAGCTGGCGCAGGTCGACAGTGTCCTCGTGCACCGTGGCTTCGGCATTTTCGATACGTGCCTGTTCCAGTATGTTGTCTACCAGCGTCACCATGTGACGACCGGCGCTGATAATCGCTCGCGCCTGGCGCCGCGCCGGATCGTCTTCACCCATGGCGCTGGCCAGCCATTCGGCATAACCAATTACCGACGTCAGCGGGGTGCGAAATTCGTGGGAGATGCTGGCGAGAAACTGAGCCTTTACCCGAACCGCTTCCTCAGCTTCGCGCCGGCGCAGGTCCAGCTCGGTACGGGTTGCGATCAACTGGTCGAGCAGTTTTTGCTGCTGCTGGTTTAGCAGGCGAGTTTCATTGGCCCGCTGTTGCAACTGCTCGATTTGCCGGCGCTGCGCTTCGGCGCTGGTGAGGACCGCGTAGAGCTGGTCATCGCCGCTGCGGAACAGACGTACGTTAACCGCATGCCCGGTGCCCGGGTCAACACACCCGAGGAACGAGTCAGGAGCAGATTCCAGGCCACTGAGCATCGGCAGGACATCACTGACATCCGCACCGGCCACCAGCGGCGGCAGTCCCATCCGGGACGGTTCACCACGCACCTCCAGCAGCTTGAGCGTCGCATCCAGCTGCAACATCAGCGGCGGAATCTGGTCCTGTTCCAGCCGCTCGAGGTAGGCGCTTACTTCACCCGGCAGCATTTCATTCCGACGTCACCAGCTGCCGCGCCAGCTCATGTATTGCCTCATCTACATTGGCGCCGTTTTTTGCACTGGTGATGAACACCGGCTTGCCGTCTTTGCGCAGCCCGGCCAGGCGCTCGTCGGAAATTTCCCATTCTTCCTGCAGGTCGGATTTGTTGACGAGAAACACCTTGGGGACATCGCCGTAGCGTTCGCGTGCTTCGTCGACCAGACGCTCGGCAACATCGGCGGTATGGCCCCGCGTGCCGTCAATTACCACGAGGTAGCCACTGGCACCACGCAGGTAGGAAAATTCAACGGCCGAAAAGCGATCGGTGCCGGCAATATCCCAGATGATCAGCTTGATCTCCTGATCGTCGATACTGAGTTTACGCGTATCGATTTTCACGCCGACTGTCGTCAGGTACTTATCGGAAAAAACATTGTGCACAAAGCGCGCGACCGTGCTGGTCTTGCCGACAGCAAAATCACCAATAATGCAGACCTTGCGGGTTTGCTGCGTCATGCTCAACGTCCTTCTGTCACTGACACAGTCACTTCAGCCTTCCGCAGGCGAGGCTCGAGCCCACTGCTGACAGATGATGACCCTGCCGCCTGTAACTGAATCGCGTCAGCTGGCAGGCCAGCGTTGATAAGCCAGCTCGAAACCCGCTCGGCGCGTGACAGCTCAACCACCTGGTTGGCCTCCGGGTTGCCGGTGCCGTCGCTGTAACCACGCACGCGAATCTGCAGGTTACTGTCCAGTTGCCCGGCCAGCGCCGCAATCTGCCGCAACCGGATGCTGAGCCGCTCCAGCACGGCATCCTGGCCCTGTTGCAGCACATCGATGCTGGAGAAAAATATCTCAGTGCCATTGGTAGTAGCCAGCAGCTCGCTGAGCCTGGCTCGCTCCGCTATCGCCACACCAAGCAGGTTTCCGCCGCGCAGGCCGGACATGGACGCCAGCTGCCGGGTCGCTTGCTGCACCCAGTCGTGCCCCGCCATACCTGAGGCGCTCAGCACCCCGTTTCTCACGGCGAGCGTAACCCCGGGCGGCGGCTGCAGCTGCTGCCGGGCGGTCGCCAGCAACTCGGCGTCGCTCAACGCCATCCGGCTGGTATCAACGCTGTCGACCCCGGGCAATGCTACGGCCAGGGTCTGCGCCCGCTGTTTCCACTCGACCGGCGCGCTGCCACTAAGCTCAAGGCTATTGCCCTCCAGCCGAAAACCCACGCCTGCCGGCGGCTGCAGGATACGTCGTGCGCGGCGCTCGACTATGGCGGCATCGAGCGACTGGTAGGGCGCCAGCTCCAGCTGTAGTTCTGCCGGGTCGATCTGCAGGCCCGGAGCAAAATCGGTAGGGGCCGCGGACAACGGGTCGCGCATGCCACGCACCACCACCTGCCCATCTTCACGATAGATGTCATTGATCACGATACCCGGCGTTGCCTCCAGTGCACCACGAAATTTTTCCAGCCGGCGTTCGTCGGTAAAGCCTTTGAACCATAACCAGCCGGCCAGCAACAGCAGACCAACGAACAGGATCACGAGCGGCAGAGGCACGGCGGATTTTTTCTTGCCGGCCTTGCGCTGCTGCTCGAGTGACAGGCACTTCTCGAGCTCAGCATCAACACCCAGTATGGGTGCACCGCCATCGTAACCTGCCAGCGCCTCGCCATGTCGCAAGTGCACGTGCTCGAGTATTTCGCGCAACTCACTGCGTAATCCAGCTGGCGGCACGCCGCGAATGACGCAAACCAGGATTGCGTGCGGGCCATGTACGGCCCACAACGTCAGCTCTCCCATCACCGCTGTGGTCAGTGACTCGCTGCTGTCCTCTGAAAACGAATCGCGAATGAAATCCTGGATTGCGGTAAACATGGCCGAAACAGCATCAGAGTCCTTGCTTGCCACCGTTTCGTGCTGCACGTGGTCTATCAGCAGCCCGTCATAGCGCTTGATAAGAAAGGCCTGCTCGACGCGATAGATAATATTCCGCTGCAGGATATATTGAGCCAGCGGCACGCCCGCGCGCCATGCCTGATAGCGCGTTTTTACCGACAGGCTGTTTTCGATGCCCTGATTCATCGACTGCGTCATGGAGCGCAGCGCCTCGGCGATCGACTTGCGAATTGCCGGACCAATTACCGGAAACAGCGCATCGGCAAAATCCTCAGGTTCCTGCCGTATGGAGTCCTTTACACACTGCACCACCGGCTCCCGCATCGCGCGCACGAGCCGTTTGTCAGCATGGGCCCGCAGGAGCGATTCCGGCAATACGTCAGCGATGTCGGCGGTACGACTTTCGGGAGTTTCCAGCCGCCGGGTGATGGCATCGAGCGCTTTTTTCTCGTTGCGAAACAGCAGCTCTTTCAGTTTGTCTATGTCATTCACTGCCGTTTCTCACGTCGGGCGTGCCGGTAACGGGGCGCGGGCAGGTTTTAATCTGAAGGCAGGTCGAGTTCTCGATTGAGACGCAACGCAACCTCCGACAGCAATGCCGCGAGATCCTCCCGACTGACCTTGCGATCCTCCAGCTGGTTAGCCTGCCGGCTCAGCATGGAATTGAACTCGTCACGGCTCTGCTGGATGACCTGCACCAGTTCGAGACTTTTTTCCTGCAAGGCGCTGCGTATCGCCCGCGTTTCGCCGGCAGTCTGCTCGTCGAGCCGTGTTAGTGACTCTTCGAAGCGGCGGCGCATGTCCTGCAACTCGGCAGCGTTGTTTTCACGCTCCTCGACGCGTTCGCGCCGATCGTTGATCATGCGTTCGCCCAACAGCTCGAGTTCGCGACGCACAAAACCTTCCAGGCTTTCGATACGATTGGCGAGGTCGTTGCGCAGGTTTTCGCTAGCCGCCGAAATATTCGATTCCAGCTCGTCAAAACGGTGCTGGTAATCGCGCATCTGCCCGCCAAACAGGATCTCGCGGATCTTGTCTACATTCTGGTCCGGGTCGTCGATATTGTGGCCGTCACTGACGGCGTGATGTTCTTTTTCTGACATGGCTCAGGTGCCTCACTCGATCAGGGAACAACTGCTACGCCGGGCTCTCCCCCAGGCGCTCAAGGCGATAACCATGCTGGTATATCGCTGACAGTTGCCAGCCATTGCTTTCGTTTAGCTGTAATTTTTTGCGCAATCGGCTGATATGGGTATCTACGGTCCGTGTGTTGAGGTCAGCTCCATGCATTCCCCAAATTGACTCCAGGATGTGGCTGCGTGAAACCACGCGCCCGCTGTTACGAAACATGAATAACGCAAGATCAAACTCGCGGTGTGTCAGTTCGACTTCGTCGTCGCCCAGGCCAACTGTCTTACGCTTCAGATCAAATTTGTACGGCTCGGTATCGGGCAGCTCGTCAGGTTCACGACCGCCTGCTGCGCGCCGTGCCAGGGCCGCCACACGCGCTACCAACTCCTTGTAACGAATTGGCTTGGCCATGTAATCGTCAGCGCCTGCTTCCAGCGCCCGGACGATATCCGATTCCTGGTCTTTGGCGGTGATGAAAATTACCGGCGTGAAATTTTTGCCGCTTTGCCGGATTTTCTGCAGCACTTCGAGACCGCTCATTTCCGGCAGCATCCAGTCCAGCATGAGCAGGTCGTAGCTCTCACGCAGTGCTTTTCGCAGGAAGTCCCGCCCATTGTCGTAATGTGAACAGGTGTGCCCGGCATCGGCCAGCCACTTGAGCATCAGCTCCGCCTGTTCCTGATCGTCTTCCAGTAAGGCTATTCGCACTTCGCTTCTTTCCTTTCGCAGGGTTGTACGCCACCTGTACAGCGACGTTGCACTCGCCCCTAAACCCTTGAAGTGTCGACAATGTTTGACGTTACGTCAAGCTTTTCAAGCAATTCCTCAGCACTTTGGAAGCGATTCTCCGGTTCTTTTGCCATCATCCGCGCTATCAGAGGCTGATATTTCAGCAACTCGCGGGGCAGCTGCGGGATTGCCGCATGAGTATGTTTGTAGATCACGGCCATAGGCGAAGACGCCGTATAGGGCTTGCGTCCCGTCAGCAGCTCGTAAAACAGCACCCCTACGCTGTAGATATCGCTGCGCTCGTCGATCGGCTCACCCTGGCCCTGCTCCGGACTCATGTAGTACGGCGTGCCAAACACCTCGCCGGTATCTGTCAGCTCTGCCTCGAGCCACATCTGCTTGGCGTGACCGAAATCGATCAGCGCCAGGGTGCGGTCCTCCCGCACCATGACATTGGCCGGCTTCAGATCGCGATGCAAAATACCGACCTTGTGGATCGCATCCAGCGCCACGGTGATCTCGCGTACGTAGCGGAGCGCCGTCGGCGCCGACATCCCTTTGCGTAAATTAGCCTTCAGGTCGCCACGCGGGAAATATTCCATCGCGATATAGACGACCTCATCGGCAACACCGTGATCATAAATACGCACGACATTAGGGTGACGCAGGTTGGTAACTACTTCACACTCCTGCAGGAAACGCTCCAGCTTGTCTGCATCAATGTCGGCGGCATTGAGCAACACTTTCAGTGCCACCTGCATGCCCTCGTGCTCTGCCAGGTAAATCAGCGACGGGCCACGCTCCGAAATTTGTTGCTGGATCTCGTAACCACGAATACGCAGCACGTCATGTGATACCGGTGTCAGCGTTGCGGCTGGCAGTGACGTTGCCGGCACCAGCGGGCTACGCGAGCGAATAGCGTCGCGAATCGAGTTGATCAGCATCTCGTTGGTAAGCCGGTTCTTTGGCAGGTAATCGTGGGCACCGGCCTTGATGGCCCTTACTGCGAGCAGTTCGTCCCCGGCGGCGGTAAGAAATATAATCGGTGGACAGCCTTCCTCGGCGCGCATGATACGCAGCCAATCCAGCCCGTTTTCATCGCCCAGCCGGTAATCGAGCAGAATTACATCGACCTCATCACGCAGATCTTCCACCGATGGCAGCGTGGTGTGATCGTGATTCTCCACTTTCGAACGCGGCCACTCAGCATTGATATGGTGCGCCAGCAAGTCGCGAAATTCGGGATGATCATCGATGATCAGTATGCTGGGCGACATAGCGACAGCAACTAGATGGAGATTTCAGCCAGAAAGGTACGCATCCGGCCAATCGTTTCGCGAACGGCATCGGCGTCGTCTGCCTCGGCAGCGGTCTCAAGCTCCTTACCAAACTCGGACACCTTCGCCAGGCCGTAGGCACCGCCCGATCCGCGCAGGTTATGGCCGATGGTGCGCAGCTTGGCGAAATCCTGGCGCTGCAATGCATCGTCCAGTGTCGCCAGCTCGTCACGGCGTCTTGCCAGGTAACCCGGCAACAGCTCTTTCAGGATTGGATCGTCGCCGCCCGAGAACTCAGTCATAGTAAAAAATCCGTTATAAACCACAAGCTGGCATTATCGGGCACGGCAACAAGTCCGCAATGACTGCGATCACGTTGCACGGAAATTCAAGAAATTCTACAAGCTTTGACACAGTTCAAGGGTACCGCCGCAGGATTAAAGTTAAAAACTGCGTGCAGCGCTACGCAGGCCGCCACGGCCAGACTCACGTGCTGCCTTGGCGCCGTCTGACCGTTCGCGCTCCAGCCTGGCCAGATATGGCTCGCTGACATCGCCGGTTACGTACTTGCCGGAAAAACACGACGTGTCGAACTCACGTATATGAGCATGCTCGTACATCACTGCATCGATCAGGTCATCCAGCTCCTGGTAGATCAACCGATCGGCGCCGATCAGGTCAGCCACCTGTTGCACGCTGCGATCATGCGCGATCAACTCCGAAGCCGACGGCATGTCGATACCGTAGACATTGGGAAACCGTACCGGCGGCGCGGCCGAGGCAAAGTAGACGTTGCGCGCTCCCGCCTCACGCGCCATCTCTATGATCTGCTGCGATGTGGTACCCCTGACGATCGAGTCGTCAACCAGCAGCACGTTCTTGTCACGGAACTCAAGCTCAATGGCATTGAGCTTGCGCCGCACGGATTTCTTTCTTTCCTGCTGGCCGGGCATGATAAATGTGCGACCGATATAGCGATTCTTGATGAAACCCTCGCGATTTTTCACGCCGAGGCGGTGCGCAACAGTTACCGCGGCTGTCCGGCTTGTGTCCGGCACCGGGACGACGACGTCGATATCGTGATCGGGCCAGTCACGCAGGATCTGGTCGGCGAGCTTCTCACCCATACGCAGACGGGCCTTGTAAACCGAAATGTTCTCCATTATCGAATCGGGGCGGGCGAAGTAAACGAATTCGAAAATACAGGGCGTGTGACGGGTGACTTCAGCACATTGCTCCGTGTGTAGCTGGCGATCGCTGTCGATGAATATCGCCTCGCCCGGACGCACATCACGCAGCAGTTCAAACCCCAGCACATCCAGCACGACACTCTCGGAGGCGACCATATATTCAGCACCCGAATCGACCAGACGTCGACCCAGCACAAGCGGCCGAATACCATGGGGATCACGAAATGCCACGACGCCGTAACCGACCACCATCGCCACCACGGCATAACCACCACGGCAGCGCTCATGCAGGCGGCGCACGGCACTGAAAACATCTGCGGGCTGCAGCGGCCCGGTGCAGCGTTCCTGCAACTCGTGGGCAAGCACGTTGAGCAGGACTTCAGAATCCGAACCGGTGTTGAGGTGACGCAGGTCTTCTCGCGAAAGCTTCCCGGCGAGCTCACGCGCATTTGTCAGGTTGCCATTATGGGCAAGACAGATGCCGAATGGTGAGTTGACGTAAAAGGGCTGCGCTTCCGAGGCGCTGGCACCACCGGCCGTCGGATAGCGCACATGGCCGATCCCCATGCTTCCACTGAGCCCGATCATATGACGGGTCCGGAAGACATCGCGCACCAGGCCGTTGCGGCGCCGGGTATGCAGCTGGGCACCGTCGGCCGTACAAATACCGGCGGCATCCTGACCGCGGTGCTGGAATACAGTAAGCGCGTCGTAAATTGCCTGGTTGACCGGCCCTTCAGCGACCAGTCCTGCTATTCCACACACGTGTCAGCCACCCGCCGCAGGATCGATCTGCGGTTGTGCCTGCGGCTCGTCAGGCAGATATTGCACCACTTCCTCCGGCAGCACACCACGAATCCAGTCGGCGATCTGGGTGCCGTAGGGGATCATTTTTGATTCCTGCCACCACGGCTCACTCTGCAGGTTCAACGAACCGGCAAACAATATCGCGGCGCCAAAAATTACCGCGCCGCGTACCAGGCCGAAAAGAAAACCCAGCGAGCGGTCGGTTCCTGACAGCCCGGTCTTGCGTATGGCCAGCGCAACGATCTGGCCCGCCAGCCCGCCGATCAGGAGAACCGCAACGAACACAACACCGCGCGATACCCACAGCTCGAGGAACGGCGAGTTCAACTTTCCGCCGAGATAAGGCTCAATCAGCCCGGAAAAATTCCAGCCGCTCCAGATTGCAACAACCCACGTCAGTAGCGAGAGAAGTTCCGGAAAGAAGCCGCGAAATAGACCAATAAAAGCAGAGACGCCAATGACGCCCAGAATGATCATATCTATGATGAGCATGTCAGTACCCGTGCTGCCGCGGCGGCATTCTATCAGGGATGCCGCACGAGTTGGGTCTGCTGGCGATCTTCCTGCAGCCGCTCTGCGAGCTGCTGCGCCCGTTCGCGATCCGGCACCGGGCCCACCCTGACCCGGAACATGACACGGCCGTTGACCACGTTTCGCACAACGAACGCTGTGTAATCAGCATCACGGAGGTGCTCGACCAGGCGACGCGCGTTTGTCTCGCTGGTGAAACTGCCGACCTGCACCGCCCAGCCGGCCGGAGGCGGAGCCGGAGCCGCGGCCGGCGCTGTTGCCGACGGCGCATCGACTGCCGCCTGCTCGATGACCTGGCGCGCAGGTGGTACCGGCGCCGGCGGCACCGAAACAGGCGGCTCCTGGTCAATCGTAACGACTTCTGGTTCAACAACCGGTTCAGGTTCACTGGTTTGATCAGGCTGCACTTCGACGGTGTGTGTACGCACCGGATCGGCAGCCGTTGGGGTGGCCGGCGCCGGGAGAGTGATTTCCTGCGACACAGTTTGCGGCTGACCAGGACCATCCAGCACCGCCGGTATTACGATTACCGCAGCTACGATAAGCACCGCAGCACCTAGCAGTCTCTCCTTCAATTGCGACTCCAAACTTGCAGTTGACGCGAGTTTAACGCGGGCAGCGTCACGCGTGTTGTGATAAATGATGCAGTGCCGGCCCGACGACGTGGAACGAGCCACTGACCAGTATCCGACTCCTGCCTGCGGCGGCGGCAGCTGCCTGCACCAGTCCGTTTTCGATCGAGTCTGCGCTGGATACCGGTCCGGCGACACAGCTCTCCAGGCGGGCTGCCAGCTCCGGCGGGGGCAACGAGCGCGGGTGACCGTCGGATACGGCAACCCACTCGGCGACGACGCTGTCGAGCGCGGTTGCGAAGGCCTCAACCGGCTTGTCTTTGACCATCCCGACCACCGCAATGGTCCGTCGCGGCTCCGCTGTGAGCGCGCTGGCGAGCTTTTTCGCCGCCGCGCCGTTGTGCGCAACATCCAGGATCCAGTCGTTGGCACCACGCAGGTGTTGCAACCGCCCGGGCAGGCGTGCCATCGCGAGGCCCGCCGTGATCATGTCGCGGTCCACCCGTACCTGCGGCGCCATCTGCTCTACCGCTGCGAGTGCACACGCGGCGTTTGCATATTGTTCCGGACCGCCAAAACCCGGCCGCGGCAGATCGTCATACGCGGTAACCGTGCCACGCCAGTCCCATGCCGCGTCTGACCTGGCGAAATCGAAGTCCTGCCCGAGGTACAGCAGACGGGCGCCGCAGTCGTCAGCCACCTGTGCAATCGTCGCCGGCGGATCGGGATCCCCGATAATTCCGGGCCGCCCGCCCCGCAGCACGCCCGCCTTTTCCCGCGCTATTGCCGTTCGGTCGTCGCCGAGCCAGCCCTGGTGATCAAGATCGATCGAGGTGATTACAGCAACGTCCGCATCGACCAGGTTGACCGCATCGAGTCGGCCACCCATGCCAACTTCGAGCACCCGCACATCGACTGCCGCCTCACTGAAAAGCCAAAGCGCCGCAAGGGTGCTGTGCTCGAAATAAGTCAACGTCGCCGGCTCACGGGCGGCCTCGACCTGCTCCAGCGCAGTAATGATCGCCGCGTCCTCGGCGGGCTGGCCGTCGATACAGATACGCTCATTGAAGCGCTGCAGGTGCGGCGATGTGTAAACCCCGGTACGCAGCCCGGCGGCACGGAAAATTGTATCGAGATAAGCAACACACGAGCCCTTGCCGTTTGTACCGGCAACAGTGACCGTAGGAACGTGACGGCTGCGCAGGCGCAGCCGACCAAAAACCGGGCGTACCCGTTCGAGATCAAGGTCGATTTCGCGCGGATGCTGGCGCTCGATTTTTTCGAGCCAGGCGATGAGCTTTTCAGTCAGCGCAGAATTCCTCGGACGAACTGCGGGCTGGCGCGATAATAGCAGCCGGAGGCTGCGGTACATCATGACCCGGGTAACGAACCGCCATCAGGCATAGCCCGGCCGCCGGCGCCGTGAGCCCGCCGCGACTGCGGTCACCCGAGACCAGCAGCTGGCGAACCCAGTCAGGCTCACGCTCGCCCGCGCCGATGGCAACGATAACGCCCACCATGATTCGGACCATGTTCTTCAGAAAGGCGTTCGCCGACACGTGAATGGTAATTTCGTTGTCGGCGGCATCAATTTCCAGCTGCGAAACAAAGCGGCTGGCAGTATTAGCCTGGCAGTTAGCCGCGCGAAAGGCGGAAAAATCATGTTCGCCGAGAAAGTGTGGCGCAGCGGCGCGCATACGCGACACGTCGAGACGCCGGGGCGTGCACCAGGTGCTGATACGATCGAGCGATCCTGCAGAGGACGCCGTGCTTAGCCTGTAGCGATAGGACCGCTCAACCGCGCTGAACCGGGCACTGAAATCCTCGGCGACCCGTCCGACCCAGCGCACCCGCACTGTTTCCGGCAGGTGTGTGTTTGCCCCCAGCATCCAGCTACGCAACGAACGTTCAGCATGAGAATCAAAATGCACAACCTGCCCACGCGCATGCACGCCCGCATCGGTGCGGCCGGCGCAAACCGTGCTGATTTCGTGATCGGCCACCTTGGCGAACGCGGATTCGACTACAGCCTGGACGCTCGGTGCCGAGGGCTGGCGCTGCCAGCCGCAAAAATCGGTGCCGTCGTACTCAATAATCGCTGCATACCGCATGCGGCCATCTTATCTTGTTCCACAAATGCAGTTGGCCGTCGCAGGCAGTCGCGGCTGGAAGCCGCTCCCACGCACGCAGCCAAACTCCGTCGCAGGTAGTCGCGGCTGGAAGCCGCTCCCACGCACGCAGCCAAACTCCGTCGCAGGCAGTCGCGGCTGGAAGCCGCTCCCACGCACGCGGCCAAACTCCGTCGCATATAGTCGCGGCTGGAAGCCGCTCCCACGCACGCCGCCGACTTCCGTCGCAGGTAGTCGCGGCTGGAAGCCGCTCCCACGCGAGCCCGCCGCTTAGCTGATCGCGAACCAGGAATACGTCGCCAGAAGTCGCGACTAAAACTACGAAACGAAAAAGGCAGGCCGAAGCCTGCCTTTTCCCGACGTCTTGCATCGCGTATCAGCTGAGACTGGCGAGCATGTCGCGGGCATCCGCCTGCTGGTTCTCGTTACCCTCGGCAAGCACCTCTTCGAGAATGCCGCGAGCGCCGTCAGGGTCACCCATGTCCATATAAGCCCGCGCCAGGTCAAGCTTGGTTCCGACCTCGCTCAGCTCGTCTCCGGATTCCGGCAGCGCGAGATCTGACGTGGCAACCTTTGCGGTTGTCATGTCATCTCCTTCCGGCAGCGACTCGCCTATGTCGAGATCGACACCAGAACCGGCTTCGATAACGATTTCGTCGTCACCACCGGGTACCTGCACTGTCTCTTCTTCGCCAAACACCGCGGCCGAGAAAGCATCTTCAGTGTGTGCGCCGGTTGGCTCGTCAGGTCCGAGCATCTTCGTGACATCTGCAGAGTCGCCGAACACGTCGTCGGAAAAGGCATTGTCAGGACCGCTGTCTTCCGGCCCGATCAGTTTCGTCTCGTCGTCAGAACCGCCGAACGCCTGGGTCGAGAAAGCGGCGTCGCCGTCTCCCTCGGGCGCGATCAGCCGCGTGGCGTCTGAATCACTGTCGTCAAAAGCGCCGATGTCCACGTCGAGTGCATCGCCATGCAGGGTCTCAACTTCGGCAGAAAAATGACCGGTGTCTGCCGTATCGGCCGGGCCGGTCTGCTCCATTGACTCTTCCAGCGCATCGAGGTCACGCGCGGTTTCCTCGTCATCTTCACTGTCCAGGCCGCCGAACATATCGCCGATATCCAGGTCGAGGGCGCCGCCACCGGCCGTCAGTTCAGTGGTGGGTGCCGGTAGCTCACTGGTCGAATCCGTTTCGGCGGCAGCACTGAAAACGTCGCCAAAATCAGCACCGGCCAACTCAGGCGCAGGCTCAACCGGCTGTTCGCCAGTCTTCGCCAGGTCGAGATCGACGCCGAGATCACTCAGGTCCATCTCCGCGGTTTCGTCAGTGTCGGTACTGCTCAGACGCGCTTTGATCTGGTCTTTTATCTGTTCGACGGGCTCCGGCACCGTCTCATCTTCCTCGACATCGCTGAGCAGCGGATCATCACCACCCAGATCGAGGTCGAGCAGCTCCTCGACAGTGTCGCCACTATCGGGAATCGGCGGTGGTGCAGTCTCTTCGCCCAGCGCGCCACCAAAATCCAGGTCTACCGCATCGCCACCAATGCCAGGGGCCATGCCGGTATCAAGGTCAACCGACTCCTGCGAACCGGTCGGCTCGAACTCAAGGTCGATATCGGCACCGGTACCGATGCCTGCATCGCCGGCAAACAGCGCGTCATCCGGACAAATCTGCTTGCCCATGATGACAATCTTGTCCCACTCGCCCGCTATCTGCTCCGACATGTTGTCACGCAGGTCCTGGGCTGTGCCGCGGAATTCGTCCTGATTGCCCCACACAAAGAAAATCTCCAGGAGCTTCATGCGCAGGTCAATGCGCTCGGGTTCTTTCGCTGCAGCTTTCTTGACCAGATCTGAGGCCTGGTCGTACAAGCCGTAAGCCATATGAAAGTCTGCTTCGGCGAGCGGATCCGACTGGTCCAGCTGAACCTCGCCGCCGATCGTGTCCTCGAACGGATACTCACCCGATTCGCCCGCGCCCTGTGCCGCCTGAGCAGCAGCAAAGTCCACTGGCTTGAATGTTCCGCTGTCGTCGAAGAATTCCACGTCGCCCGCGGCATCACCGGCGGCCGCGGGAACCTCGAGCTTGGGCAACATCGTGGTGTCATCGTCGGCGGCCATCGCTTCGCGAGTCAGCGCATCGATCGTATCCGCATCGCCGCTGTCACGACCGCGCAGTGCCATGGCGCCAAAGCCACCCAGTGCCAGCACGCCCAGGCCTATCCACAGCCACAGGCTGCCGAGCGCGCCCTTGGCAGCTTCTATTACCGTGCCGACAATGCCGGGCTCGTCCGGCAGCGAAGTCGATACAACCGGCGTTCCGGGCGTGGCGACACCGGTCTGGTCCGGCTCGTCCACCGTTGCGTCGGTTGCGGTATCGGTGGCGGTCGCCGTCGCAGTATCCACTGCAGTCACGCCGTCAGTGGTTGTACCTGTTGTCGTGTCCTGCCCGCTGGCGGCACCATCAACTCCCTGAGTGCCTGCAACCGTGGTACCCGGATCAACAGCATCGGTCCCGCCGGCGGTCGTCGCCGCATCTGTCGCACTTCCGTCTGTAGTCGTTGTCGGGTCGGGTGAAACTGCAGGACCCGCAAGCGCCGATCCATCACCGAGCTGCTGCTGCAACTGGGCAAGTTCGGTATCGCGCACCGACAGCAATCGCTTGATTTCGTCCAGGTCCGAGCGCAGCTGCTGGTTTTCCGTCGACAGCCGGGCAATATCCGCTTCATTGCGTGCCAGCGTTGCCGCGGCGGCTGCATCAGTTGCAGCTCCGCTGCCGCTGCCGGCGTCGCTGGCTGCTCCGGCGGCCTGGTCAGGCTCGACCAGACGCAGTCGCGCGCTGTCGGGCATGGTGCTGACAGCCGACGGTGCGGTACCGGCGCGCGCCACCTGACGCGGACGGCCCGAACGCCAGGCTTCGTTGTGTGACACGGCAAGGGCAAAGGCTTCACGCTGGCTGACCGATTCGATCGCTGCCCTGGTCGGGATACGCAGCGTCGAGCCCTCTTTCATCAGGTTAATGTTGCCGAGAAACTCGCTCTGGTTGGCCTGGTAAATCGCGATCATCATCTGGTTCATGCTGATCGAGCGATCGCTGCGCAAGCGTTCGGCAATGCTCCACAATGTCTCGTTGCGCCGTATCGGGCCATAGCTGCTGCCAAACGACGGTGTACCGGAATACGCCGGCGGGGTACGCCGGCGCGGAGCCTGACGCACTACCTGTCCGGCCGAAGGTTGTACCTGGGACGGAACACTGCGCGGCATCACTACGGGTGCGGGCGCTGCGGCACGCTGCGGTGCCGGCAGGAACACTGGTGGATCAAGCAGCACGGTATATTCACGCAACAGCCGGCCACGCCGCCACTGCGCTTCAACCAGGAAGGTGACAAAAGGCTCGGACATCGGCTGAGCCGAAACCACACGCAGCACGTCGCGCCCGTTGTCACGATCAACGTAAAACCGCAACCCGGACAGAAAGTCGGGCCGGTCGAGACCGTAACGCTCAAACGTCTCGCGCGAAGCGACCGTAGCGGTAAGGTTTCTAATTTCTTCGGGTGTGGCTGACAAAACCTCGATATGGGCATCGAGCGGTTCATTCAGGCCGGAGTTCAAATTGATCTCGCCCAATGCCAGCGCATGCGCCAGCGACGGGCCAAGAATGAACCACAACACCATAAATACCGCGGGGCGTACTCTCACAGACACTCCTCGGACAAGCGGAAGACTCGCAAGGCGCCGGACCTCGCGAATCGAATCAGACCAATTACGCGCGTAAAGCTCATCTGTTTCTTTACATTCGCCTGCTAAATATAACTTATAAGTGATCTTTTACCAACAATTCAGCGATTTGCACACTATTTAACGCTGCACCCTTGCGCACGTTGTCGGCCACCACCCACAGGGCCAGCCCACGTTCGTGCGAGATGTCATCGCGAATCCGGCCGACATAGACAGGGTCATTGCCGGCGGCGTGCAGCGCTGCGGTCGGATACCCGTCCGCAGCACGCTGATCCATGACTTCGATCCCCGGCGCATTTTCCAGCAGCTGCCGCGCCTCGGCTGCGCTGAGCTTCTCGCGTGTTTCGATGTGCACGGCCTCGGAGTGGCCATAGAACACCGGCACACGGGCAGCCGTCGGGTTAACCATGATCGAGTCATCCTCGAGAATCTTGCGCGTCTCCCACACCATCTTCATCTCTTCACGGGTATAACCATTGTCGAGAAATGTGTCGATTTGGGGACGGACATTGAAGGCAATCTGTTCCTTCTTGTCATCCAGCGGGCGTCCGTTCATCAAACACGCGGTCTGGCTGGCCAGCTGCTCTATCGCGCTGCGTCCTGCTCCCGAAACTGCCTGATACGTTGCCACGTTGATTCGCTCGATGCCCGCTTTGTCGTAAATCGGTTTCAGTGCTACCAGCATCTGAATCGTTGAACAGTTCGGGTTGGCAATCAAATTGCGCTCCCTGAACCGCCCTATCGCATCAGCATTTACTTCCGGTACGACCAACGGTACGTCATCGTCGTAACGAAAGCAGGAAGTGTTGTCTATTACGACGCACCCTTCCGCTGCCGCCCTCGTCGCATGCTCCTCGGAGACCGAAGCCCCGGCGGAAAACAAGGCAATGTCGACTTCACTGAAATCGAACGTTGCAAGGTTTTTCACATCCAGCGTGCGATTACCAAAGCCAACCTGTCTTCCGACCGACCTGGCGCTGGCCAGCGCATGCACGCTGCTTGCCGGGAAGCGCCGCCGGATCAGCAGATCGAGCATTGCCTCGCCTACTGCCCCGGTGGCCCCTGCCACTGCGACGACGATATTCTCTTTCATGCCATGAGTCTCAAACTGCCACTTTCGTCACAAAATTGAACTTAATACGGTCCGGAACCGGCCGGAATCGTCGGCGTGGGGCTGATGACCCCCGCATTCTGGGCCCGATGACGCAGAATGTGGTCCATCAGGACCAGGGCCAGCATGGCCTCCGCAAT